>VFKT01000126.1 GCA_009885395.1 Deltaproteobacteria bacterium
CAAACCCGCCAACGCCGCGCAAGCATCCCCTCGTCGGCAAACCCGCCAACGCCGCGCCGCACCTTGCCTCTCCACCGCTCTTCGGCGAAACCTCTCCCCATAATGGACATCAAATTCTCCCCCGAGGAGGAATCCTTTCGCCAGCAGGCCCGCGCCTGGCTTGAGACCAACAAGCCCAAGGACCCGCCGCCGGAAAACGACCTGCGTAAGCGCCGCGAGTACGACCTCGCCTGGCAGCGGCGCATGTACGACGGCGGCTGGGCCGGAATCTCGTGGCCGAAGGAATTCGGCGGGCGCGGCGCCAGCCTGATGGAACAGCTCATCTGGTACGAGGAGTTCGCCCGCGCCCGGGCGCACGAACCCTCGACCCTTTTCGTCGGACTGAACCACGGCGGGCCAACCCTGATCGCTTGCGCCAGCGATGAGCAGAAGGCCTACCACCTGCCCCGCATTCTGCGCGGCGACGTCGTCTGGTGTCAAGGCTTCTCCGAACCCGGCGCCGGCTCCGATCTGGCGGCACTCAATACACGGGCTGTGATTGACGGCGACCATCTGGTCGTCAGTGGGCAAAAAGTCTGGACCAGCTTCGCCCAGATCGCCGAGTGGCAGGAACTACTGGTCCGCACCGACCCGCAGGCGCCGCGCCATAAAGGCATCAGTTGGGTGGTCTGCGCAATGGACTCGCCGGGCATCACCATCCGGCCGATCCGCACCATGGCCGGCCATCAGGATTTTTGCGAAGTTTTCTATGACGAGGTGCGGATCCCGCTCACCAACGTCGTTGGCGGTTTGAACAATGGCTGGAAGGTGGCGATGTCGACGCTCTCGTTCGAGCGTGGCACGGCGTTTCTTGCCGAACAGGTGCGCTTGACCAGGCTGGTCGAGGATTTGATCGGGCTGGCGAAGGCGACGCCCTGGGCGGGCCAGGACCTTGAGCGACCGGGAGACAAGCGCACCGCCTGGCAGGACGACGAGATCCGCCGCCGCTTGCTGCTGGCGCGGGCCCAGGTCGAGGCGCTTCGCGCGATGACCTACCGCAGCGTCAGCCGCACGCTGCGTACCGGCATGCCCAGTTCGGAAGCCTCGTTGACGCGGCTTTTCTTCTCCGAGTTGCAGCAACGGGTGCACGGGCTCTCGGCGACCATCGTCGGTCCCGGTCTGCTCGAATTCGATCTCAGCGAGGCGTCGATGCATGCCAGCGAGGGCGCGTCGCTGAAACGCATGCGCGAGAGTTTCGCCTTCAGCTACCTGCTGGCCTTCTCCTCGACGATCGCGGCGGGCTCGAAGGATATCCAGCGCAATATCATTGGGGAGCGCGTGCTCGGTCTGCCGCGTTGATGTCGAGGTGAAACCATGGATCTGATGCCGAATGCGGAACAGGAAGCGGTCTCCGCCAGCGTGCGGGATTTCCTCAAGACCGAGATGCCGATGGAGCAGGTGCGCGCGCTTTGCGGCGAAGGTCGCCCCGATGCTGCGACCGTTTCGTCCCTGCAAAATTTCTGGGCAGATGCTGCCCGAGTCGGCTTTTTCGGACTCGGCGTGCCAGAAAAAGCCGGTGGTGCCGGCTATGATTTGACTGGTGAGATGGTGCTCTTCGAGGAACTGGGGCGCGCTCTCGCACCGGGCCCGTGGCTGGGCAGCGTGCTCGCGACCTGGGCGCTGGCGCAGGCCGGCACATCGCCCGAAATGGTGGCGCGTCGCGATGCTGCCCTCGCAGGAAGGCTGCGCGTCGCACTCGTGGAAGCCTGCGGCGACGATTGCCTGCTGGCCGACAATGAGGGCCGTCTGGAGGGCGAAGCCGCGATGGTGCCTGACGGCCCGCTCGCCAACGCATTTCTTGTGCTCGATCAGAGCGGGGCGTTCCTGATTGACGCCGACGCCGATGGCGTGAAGATCGAGCCGCGCCCGAGTTTCGACATCACGCGCCCGATTGCCCGGGTCTCATTCCGACGCGCGAGCGGCTTGCGTCTCATGCCGAGCAGCGCCGAACTGCGGCGGCGGGCGGTGGTGCTGGCCTGCGCCGAGGCGGTCGGTGGCGTGCAGCGTACAGTCGAGATGTCGGTTGATTATGTGCGCGTGCGCGAGCAGTTTGGCCGGCCGATCGGCAGCTTCCAAGCTGTCAAGCACCGTTGTGCTGATATGGCAGTACAGGCCGAAATCGCTCGCGCGGCCACCATTTATGCGACCATCGCGGTGCGCGACCAGGCCCCCGATTGCGACTTCCATGTTGCCGTCGCCAAGGCCCTTTGCGGCAGCGCCTTCATCCAGACCTCGGCCGACAATGTCCAGAACCATGGTGGCATCGGCTTCACCTGGGAATGCGATGCCCACCTTTTCGTGAAGCGCTCGCGCAGCTTCGAGATCGCGCTCGGCTCTGCCCGCCACCACCTCGATGCCCTTGAGAGCCATTTCGCCTGAAGCGGTGGCCCTGCCGCCGGCGGCCGCACGACAGCCGGGCGGGCGCCTGCCGGGCATGACGGCCGCTTCCACGCCTGTGATTTCTCCGCCGACTTCGCTCAAAACCCGAGCCCACCCCCTCCCGAGACGCCCCCCCGGATGGTAGGCAAAGCCCCTCGGACCACGCTTCAAAGAGGGGAAAGCACGAAAATGGCACGGCGCGCGAGCACGACGAAAAACACCACAGGAAGCCGCGGGGCGGCCGGCAAGAAGAAGGCGAGCACGGTCAAGCGGCCGGTGGCCCGCGCGACGGCTGCACCGCGCGGCCAGCGCTACGTTTATTCTTTTGGCGGCGGCAACGCCGACGGTCGCGCCGAAATGAAGAATCTGCTTGGCGGCAAGGGGGCCAACCTCGCCGAGATGGCTTCGCTTGGTCTACCCGTCCCGCCTGGCTTCACGATCTCCACCGAGGTCTGCACGCATTTTTACGCCAACGGGCGCCGCTACCCGGCGGTGCTCGAGGCGGCGGTGCAGGCGGCCGTGGCCCGCGTCGAGAAGCTGATGGGCAAGGGTTTCGGTGACGCGAAGAACCCGCTGCTGGTTTCTGTACGCTCGGGTGCGCGCACGTCCATGCCCGGCATGATGGATACCGTACTCAACCTCGGTCTGAACGAGGCTACCGTCGAGGGTCTCGCCGCTGCGTCGGGCAACGATCGTTTCGCCTGGGATTCGTACCGGCGCTTCGTCCAGATGTACGGCGATGTCGTGCTCGGCATGAAGCCCGAACACAAGCACGAGACCGATCCCTTCGAGGTCATCATCGAAGAGAAGAAGGAGGCGCGCGGCATCGAGAGCGACCTCGAACTCACCACCAGGGATCTCCGTGAACTGGTCGCCGAGTTCAAGGCCGCCGTCAAGAAACGCACCGGCAAAACTTTTCCCAATGATCCCTGGGAGCAGCTCTGGGGCGCGGTGGGTGCGGTTTTTGGCTCGTGGATGAACGCCCGCGCCATCACCTACCGCAAGCTCTACAACGTGCCCGAGGCATGGGGCACCGCCGTCAATGTGCAGGCGATGGTGTTTGGCAACCTGGGGGATGATTGCGCCACCGGTGTTGCCTTTACCCGCGATCCGGGCAACGGCGAGAACGAGTTCTACGGCGAGTTCCTGGTCGACGCGCAGGGCGAGGATGTCGTGGCCGGCACCCGTACGCCCCAGAAGATTACGTTGACTGCATCCCGCACGGTTGCGAAAGCCAATGGCGTCTCCGAGAAGGAGCGCCGGCGTCTCGAACCTTCACTCGAAGAGGTGATGCCCAAGGCCTATCTCGAGCTTCGGCAGATCGCGAGTCGCCTTGAAAAGCATTACCGCGATATGCAGGATATCGAATTCACGATCGAGCGCAGCCGGCTTTTCATGCTGCAGACGCGCAACGGGAAGCGCACCGCAGCTGCGGCGCTCAAGATTGCCGTAGATATGGTGGGCGAGCGCCTGATCAAGCCCGAAACAGCCGTGCTGCGGGTCGATCCGGCCGCTCTCGATACCCTGCTTCATCCGCAGGTCGATCCCTCGGCGAAGAAAGACCGTCTTGGCAAAGGTTTGCCCGCGTCTCCGGGCGCGGCCGTGGGCGAGGTCGTTTTTTCGGCCGATGACGCAGCCGAAGCAAAAAAGGCCGGGCGCAAGACCGTGTTGGTGCGGGTCGAGACTTCGCCCGACGATATCCATGGCATGCACGCTGCTGAGGGCATCCTGACGGCGCGCGGCGGCGCGACCTCGCACGCGGCGGTGGTGGGTCGCGGCATGGGCAAGCCTTGTGTGGTGGGCTGCGGCGCGCTGCGGATCAACTATGTGGCGGGCGAGATGCACATCGGCGATCGGCTGGTGCGGGCCGGCGAAGCGATCACGATTGACGGTGCAACGGGCGAGATCTTCCTCGGTCGGGTGCCGACTGTCGAGCCCAAGCTGACAGGTGATTTCGGCAAGCTGATGGCCTGGGCCGACAAGGTGCGCCGGCTGCGCGTGCGCGCCAATGCCGATACGCCGCATGATGCGAAGGTGGCGCGCGAGTTTGGTGCCGAGGGCATTGGCCTTTGCCGCACCGAACATATGTTCTTCGAGCCCGGGCGTATCGACGCCGTGCGCGAGATGATTCTTGCCAGCAACGAAGACGGCCGACGTCGCGCCCTGGCGAAGATTCTGCCCATGCAGCGCAAGGATTTCCTCGGCATCTTCAAGGCGATGCAAGGCCTGCCGGTCACGGTGCGGCTGCTCGATCCGCCCTTGCACGAGTTCCTGCCCCATACCGAGAAGGAAATAAACGAGCTTGCCGCCAAAATCGGCGTCAAATCCAAGGTTTTGCACGATAAGCGCGATTCCCTGCACGAAATGAACCCGATGCTCGGCCACCGCGGCTGCCGGCTCGGTGTCACCTTCCCCGAGATCTACGAAGTGCAGGTGCGGGCGATCATGGAGGCTGCCTGCGCGCTGACGAAAAAGCGCATCAAGGTGATCCCGGAAATCATGATCCCGCTGGTCGGGGTCGATCGCGAGCTGTCGAAACTGCGTGAGCTGGCCGAGCGCACGGCGCAGGCGGTGATCAAGGAGACGAAGGTCAAAGTCGCCTATACGATCGGCACGATGATCGAGGTGCCGCGCGCTGCCGTCACTGCGGCGGAGGTGGCGAAGCACGCCGACTTCTTCTCGTTTGGCACCAACGATCTCACTCAGATGACGATGGGCCTCTCGCGCGACGATGCCGGCAAGTTCCTGCCGTATTATGTCGAGAGCGGGGTGCTTGACGATGACCCTTTCGTGACGCTCGACCAATCCGGCGTCGGCTTCCTCGTCCGGCTCGCCGTCGAGGAGGGGCGCAAGACCAAGCCCGATCTCAAATGCGGCATTTGCGGCGAACACGGTGGCGACCCGGCGTCGGTGATCTTCTGTCACCAGATCGGACTCGATTACGTTTCCTGCTCGCCTTTCCGGATTCCGGTGGCGCGGCTCGCGGCGGCGCATGCGGCGCTGCGCTGAGCGACCGTTCAAACCAACCGACTGAGGAGGGACTGTCTCCTGACGCTGCGGCCCTCCACGACGTGGGTTGCGCGCGGTTCGCAGGTCACCGACTGAGGAGGGACTGTCTCCTGACGCTGCGGCCTCGCCGTGGCCTCAGGGGCAATCCGGTCTGACGCCGCGCCGCGAGGAACGCCGACCGGGCTGCGAACCGCACTGAAGAGAGGGCTCCTGACCCTCCTGAACGTGAGCGAAACCTGCGCCATGCGGAGGGCTCTCCGGCCCTGACGCAGCAGACGCTCTGACGCGGGGGATGGAATCCCCGGCCAGGCTGGAGCTTCCCGCCTTGCCGTAACGGGGGTTGAACCGCCATACTCGGAAGGCGCGACGTTTGCGCCGATATCCGTCATGATCTGCCTCATCCGTCCACCTGCGGTCGATTCGATCCGCTTCGCCACCACCTCGATCACGTTGCCGCTGGGTCTTGCCTACATCACGGCAGCGCTTGAGCAGGCCGGCCATGAAGTCACGGTGATCGACGCCGTCGGTCAAGCCCCGGAAGTTCGCACCCGCTATTTGAAGGGCTACCTTTTCGGCATGCGCTACGCGGAAGTCGTGCGGCGAATCCCGCCCGAAACCCGTGTGGTGGGGCTCTCGGTCACTTTCACCCACGAATGGCCCTCGGCCATTGCCCTGATCGGAGAGATCAAACGCGCCCGGCCCGATCTGCCGGTGATTCTCGGCGGCGAACACATCACCTCGATGCCCGAATTCTCTCTCCTGACATCGGAGGCCGACGTGCTGGTGCTCGGCGAGGGTGAGCAGCAGATCGTCGAACTGATCGATGCGCTTGACCGCGGCTTGCCGCTCGCGCCGATCAGCGGCATCGCGTTCCGCGATGGCGACGCGATCGTCATCAACCCAAGACGTGCCCGCAACGAAGCGATTGACGATTTGCCGCTGCCCGCCTGGCACCATTTCGAAATCGAGACCTACCACCGCCATGGGTTAATCGGCTGCGAGGACACCCCGCTGCTCACCATCCCGATCCTGGCAACGCGTGGCTGCCCCTACCAATGCACCTATTGTTCGGCACCGAATATGTGGTCGCCGCGCTGGATCGCCCGCGATCCCGTCCGGGTGGCCGACGAGATCGAAACCTGGGTAAAGCAGTACGGGGCGCGCAATTTTCCCTTCCAGGATCTGACCGCGATCGTGCGCAAGGACTGGATCGTGGCCTTCTGTCAGGAACTCATCCGGCGCGACCTCGGCATCACCTGGCGCCTCCCTTCAGGCACCCGCGCCGAAGCGATTGACGACGAAGTCGCGCAGCTGCTGCGTCGGTCGGGCATGGTCAGCATGGCGTACGCGCCCGAGTCGGGCTCGGACGAAACACGGCGCTTTATCAAGAAGAAAATGCATGAGGACAAGCTGCTCGAGAGCGTGCGCGCTGCCGCCGGGGCTGAACTCTATGTCATGGCTTTCATGGTGGTCGGTTTCCCGCACGATAGCGAAGAGACTCTTGCCGAATCATTGCCTTTTCTCGGGCGACTGGCCGACAACGGCGTCAGCGATATGGGCGTGAGCTTCTACATGGCGCTGCCCGGCACGCAGCTTTTCAACTCGCTTTGGGATGCCGGCAAGATCAGGCTCGACCGCGACTATTTCGGCCATATTCTCGAAAGCCTGTCGTTCTTCCCGCGTCGGAGCTGGGTCGAGGGCCTTTCGCGTGGGGAGCTCGCGCGCTGGAAACTGCGCTTCTACCGCGCCTTTTATGCCGCCCGGCGCACGGCGGCAGGCGAGACCGGCGGTTTCTTGCGGCAGCTTGTCGAGCGGGCGCGCAAGCTCTCGCGCGGCCAGGACCGCTCGCGGATGCAGACCGCGTTGCGCAACGGTCTGCGCACCACCTGGCAGACCGCGCGAGCCCAGTTCAAACCCGGTTGGGTTTCGCGCGAGCGCGAGCGGGCCTTCTTCGACGGCTGGACGGAAATCTATGCACGCATCCGCGAGACCAAGCTGCGGGACGGCATTGTGACGGCGGCCCCCGCCGATACGCGCGAGCTGCATCGCACCAATGTGGTGCCGCTGCTCGAAGGCGAACACCATCGCGGGCGTCGCCTGCCGCTCGACGTGGCCGCCGCAGGCGCCGGGGCTTGCGAAACTGCGGGTCCAGCTCAATAATTGACGAAAACGACCAAACCCGCCGCGTTCGGGGTCGCCGGGGCTTGCGAAACTGCGGGTCCAGCTTCACCAGCCGCAGTCGCCGGGTCCGCGAAGATCCTTGGACCCACGGCTCAGGAGACGATTATGCAAACCACATTTGACGGGCGGATGAGCGAATCAGATGCACTCATCTGGCAGATCGAGCAGGATCCCGAGCTGCGCTCGACAATCAATGTAATCTGGCTACTTGATTGCGTGCCCGACCGCGCCCGCTTTGATGGCAGCTTTGGCGAGCTCAGCCGCGTAGTGCCGCGCCTGCGCCAGCGGGTCGCGCGGAGCCCCTTCTCGCTGGCCTCGCCACGATGGGAAGAAGATCTTGGTTTTGACCTGAGCTATCATCTGCGCTGGCAGCGCGTGGCGGGACACGGCAGTCTTCAGGATCTGCTCGAAATGATTCAGCCCCTGGCCATGCAGGCTTTCGATCGCGCTCGCCCGCTCTGGGAATGTGTGGTGATCGATGGTCTGGAGGGTGGCCGGGCGGCGATGTTGCTGCGCATCCACCACGCGATTTCCGACGGCGTGGGGCTGGTGCATATGACAGCCGGGCTGGTCCAGCGCAGCCGCGAGGCGGGCGTACCGCTCAGCGCGGGTTTGCCCCAACTGCCACCGATCCAGATGATGAGCTTCGCCGAGCGTTTTCTGGATGCTCTTGGGATCGAGCGGCAACGACAGGGTGCCCGCGTGCGTCGGGCGATTGCGGCTATGACCGATGGACTTGGCGATCTGATCCGTCGGCCGATCGCGGCGGCGCTCGAACTCACCAAGACCCTGCGCTCGGTTGGGCATCTGCTGCGGCCGATGTCGGAGCGGCTGAGTCCCCTGCTACGGGGCCGCTCGATTGGGCTCCGGCTGGCGACATACGAGGTCGATTTTGCTCGCTTGAAGGCGTCGGCACACTTCGTAGGTGGCACCGTAAATGATGCTTTTATTGCGGCAGTGACAGGCGGCCTGCGGCACTACCACGAGGCGCATGGCACGGGTGCGGTACCCGCCGAGTTGCGCATGACCATGCCGATCAACCTGCGCTCGGGTGAGGATGCCCAGCGGGCCGGCAACCAGTTCGTGCCGATGCGTTTCCTGATCCCGATTGCGCTCGCCGACCCGGTCGAACGGATGCGTGAGATCAGGGCGCGCATCGTGAGCGAGCGCGCCGAGCCCGCCTTGCCGTTGGTCGAGGAACTCGCCGGTCTTTTTGCCCGCTTCCCGAACGCTGTCGCGGCTGCGATCCTCGGATCGATGATGAAGAGCGTCGATTTGGTGACCACCAACGTGCCCGGGCCAAATTTTGATGTCTACCTCGCGGGTGCAAAGATCGAGAGCATGTTCGGCTTCGGCCCGCTCACCGGTGCCGCGCTGAACGTGACCGCTTTCAGCTACGCGGGTCGCTTCGAGATCGGGATTTCAATGGACCCGGCGGCGGTGGAAGATCCTGAAGATTTCGTGGCCTGTCTCAAGCTTGGGTTTGACGAAGTGCTGGCGCTGGCTCCAGTCGCCGGACTGAAGGCGATGACGGCAGAGGCGGGGCGTTAGACGCCGGAGCCTCGGGTCGCGGTCTGTCCGCCTGCGAGCACGCTGCCACCGACAATGACGCGCCCGTCACCCGAAAACCGTATCGCC
>VFKT01000214.1 GCA_009885395.1 Deltaproteobacteria bacterium
ACGCGCCCGCGATCTGCGCCAGACCCCGGCGTTGATTACCGCGGCCACGCAGGGCGCGACTTTCGATGGCGAGATGATGACCAGTTATTATCGCGACGACCTGACCGGCCTGCCCGAAATGGGTGAGGTGGCAAGGAAATTATGGGCCGACTCGGGCCTGCGTCCGGACGATATTTCGACGGCATTCCTCTATGACCACTTCACGCCTTTCGTGCTGATGCAGCTCGAAGAACTCGGCTTCTGCGCCCGTGGCGAAGCCCGGGATTTCGCCACGATCGAGAACCTCTCGATCGGCGGCCGGCTGCCCATCAATACCAGCGGTGGCTTGCTCGGCGAGGCCTATATCCATGGCATGAACGGGATCACCGAAGCCGTGCGGCAGGTGCGCGGCACGTCGTGCAACCAGGTGGCCAAGGTTGAACATGTGCTTGTTACATCGGGGACGGGCGTGCCGACCAGCGGCCTGATTCTAGAGCGGCCTTAGTTGGGTCGCTTTCGATGCCCGGTAGCCAGGGCTGACGCGGAGGCCGGTCGATCAGGCGCGGATGAAGGCCACGATTTCGGCTGCGATCTCTTCGCCGAGATCCTCCTGGATGAAATGGCTGGCGTGAAAGACCTTGTGCTGCACTCCCGGAAGTTGTGCTCCAGGGATGCGTGCGCGATAGCCTTCGCCCATGCTGACGTAGGTGAACGGACAATGGTCGCCCCATAAGGTCAAGACGGGCTTCGTCCATGCCTCCAGAACCTTCCATGCGGCGTCGCCCTTGAGTCGCTCCGGGTCATCCACGGTGATGGGGACGAGAAGAGGGAAGCGGCGTACCCCGGCCATATGATCCTGGTCGGGGAAGGGCGCGTCGTAGGCGGCAAGGACGTGTTCAGGAATCTTCGAGAGGCACCAACCCGGGATGATCTTCGACGGACGTAACTCGGCGACCTCCTAGCTGTAGACGCGCCAAGCGAGGAAATAGAGACTTCGCCCGGCTTTGACGAGGGCCTGCATCCGCGCTGGATCGATCCGATCATCGTCGTCCACGGTGGCGCGCCAGTCCATGCCGAAAACATCGCGCAGCATTTGTGGCTCGAGCCGCTCTTGCGCCGCTATCAGCGGCAAGCCCGGACCAGAATCCGGCAGATCGGTGTTGGAGAAGACGAGCCGTGCGAAACGATCCTCGAGGTCGGTGGCCACCCGCGCCCCGATCAGGCCACCCCAGTCCTGACCAAAGAAGGTCACCCCCCGGAGGTCGAGCTTTTGCACGAATTCGCAAACCCAGGCGACGTGATTGCTGTAGGTATACGCGGTCGGGGTGGTGGGCTTGTCGGAGCGGCCGAAGCCGATCAGATCAGGGACGATCACCCGGTAGCCGGCTTCGACGAGGGGCCCGATCATCTTTCGGTACAGGTAGCCCCACATCGGCTCGCCGTGGAGCAGCAGAACTGTTTCTGCGGCGTCGCGAGGACCGGCGTCGACGTAGGCGAGGCGCAGACCGGGGCCGATAGCCATGTATTGCGGCGGCCAGTGATAATCGGTGATTGCGGAGAAGTGGGATTCAGGTGTTCGCAGAACCGGACCCACGCCTGTAACGTCTCGAGTTTCGGAGTGGTTCATCTTTCGACCCTACATAGTGGCAGCTGCCGTGGCAATAAACTGGAAGGCTTGGGCTTGGGCCCGGGATCAGCTGGGCCGCTACGGCGTCGTGCCGCGTTCGGACGGGGGGAGAGATCTTCCAGTTTAAGCTCTTGAGACCGGCTCCGGGCGACGACGCGCGATCACGGTGAAGGTGGCACCGCTGCGAAGGAACGAGGCCAGGGTCTCAAGGGCGATCGCGAAGGGGAAGGCTGCCAGATATGCAAGGTAATGGGGCAGCCGGCGAAGGCGCTGCCGATCCTCGCGGTCGAGTGGGCCGCGCAGCATGGCGTAGAGCCCCATGCGGGGTTGACCGAGACGTTGTAACGCACTCTGCAGCAAGCCAAATGGATTTTGCTCGAGGCTGTGCTGCGAGAAACGATTGACATTGAAACCTTCTTGCTCAAGCAGGCGGGTGATGGTTGCGGGCGACCAGTGCAAGAGGTGGCGTGGCAGGTCGAGATGAAACCATTCGGTGCCAGCCCATCGTGCTTGCCAACTTTCGATGTTTGGCATGCTGAGCACAAGAGCGCCTTCGGGGGCGAGTAGTCGATGAAATTCGCGCAGGGTCTCCCGTGGATCCTCCAGATGCTCGAAGACCTGCCAGGCCGTGATCGCTGCAAACTGGCCTTTGTCGAAGCCGCAGGTGCGGATCGGGCCGATGCGGATGGTCGCGGTGCCTACCAGTGCGCGGGCGCCGCGCGCCGAGGACTCGCTGAGTTCTGTGCCGTGGGCTTCGTAGCCAAGCCGCTGCAGCAGCATCAGAAAGGTGCCGGCGCCACAGCCGACGTCAAGGATGGCACCGTGCCGAACACCCATCAGCCGCAAGGCTCGCGCCCGCGCCATCCGAAAGGCCAGCACGAAGACGCCGGTAAGCTGTCCGAATTTTGCATTCCCCTCGCCGTAATAGGCCTCACCGTAGAGGGCCGGAATCTCGGCCGGCGAAGGCAGGGGATCAAGGCGGACAAGGTCGCAGGCCGCGCAACGCAAGAGTTGACGTGTCCCGGCTCCGGGCACGGCCTCGTCGAACAGTGCCCGGCTCTCGGCCGCGCCGCAGAGGGGGCAGGGGCTGGTGGCTTCGACGGCCGGGCCGCGGGCGTCGATGGGCAGGCGCCTCAGTACCGAGCGGGCGGCGCGAGCCATCGCACGGATCAGCCCAGGCAGCCTGTCGGCGGGGGCCCGGCGGTCGGCCGCGGGCGATGGCATGGTGGCTTTCGCGAACACCGGCCCGTCCCCTAACATGGTTGCAGCGCGATCAGCTGCTCCGAATCGGCGGCAGCACGCCACCTCCAAGCCTTATGGAAACCCCCTATCTCGACTATCTCGACGCCAAGGAGCGCTTTCCCCGCTCGCTCGTGCATGGTCCGATCCGCCGCTATTTGCGGAGCCGTCTCGATCGGCTTGCGGAGGGCAGTCGGCTGCTCGATGCCGGCTGCGGCAATGGGATCGAGAGTGGACCGCTGGCCGATCGGCTGCGCGTTCATGGGATCGACTACCAGGCGAGTTATGTCGCTCGCTGCGCGCAGCGATGGCCGCGTGGCCAGTGGCAGGCGGGCGATCTGCGCCAACTGCCCTTTGCCGATGGGTTCTTTGCCGGCGTGTTGCTCAATCAGGTGGCCGAGCATCTCGACGAGCCGCGCGAGGTTTTCAAGGAAGTGCGACGTGTGCTGGCGGAAGGCGGTCTGCTGATTCTCGCGACTCCGAACTACGGCAATTTTCTCTGGCCCCTGGTCGAAAACACCTGGCATCGCTTCTTCGTGCGCGAGTTCGATGCCGAGGAGAACCACGTCACACCCTATGACACCGCAAGCCTGCGCGAGCATCTGTCCGGGTTCGAAATCGAAGACATCGGCACCGTCTGCCTCGGGTCGATTTTGGTTGCGACTGCGCGTCGCTGAAATCGTCGGGCGTCTATTCCAGCGGCAGCACCGACGGATGATCGCCCGTCAGTGGCGCGGTGTCGCCGAGGCAGATGCCGAGTCCGCGCGCCGTCCGGATCAGATTGTCGTCCAGATCGACGGCGCGGTAATGGCTGATAGCGTCACGGATCGGAATCCCGACGATATCACCAGCGCGTAGCGCAACCATTTCACCGAAGCGGCCCTCGGCCACCAGATCGATGGCAGCAACGCCGAAACGGGTGGCGAGCAGCCGATCCATCGGGGCTGGAATACCGCCGCGTTGCAGATGACCCAGGACGCAGACCCGCGTGTCGAGCTTGCTTTCGCTCTCGATGGCCTCTGCGACAAAGCGGCCGATGCCGCCCAGGATGGGATCGGGATGTCCCGGCCGACTGCTTTGGGCGGTGACGGTGCCGCCGCCGCGCGGGAAGGCACCTTCGGCAACGACGACAATCGCGAAATGATGACCGCGACGCCGGCGCATATCGATATGCTCGACAACGCGCTTGATGTCGAAGGGGATCTCGGGGATCAGGATCGTATCCGCTCCCCCGGCGATGCCCGACGAGAGAGCGATCCATCCGGCGTTGCGTCCCATCACTTCCAGAATCATGACGCGGTCGTGGCTCTCGCCGGTACTATGTAGCTTGTCGATCGCATCGGTGGCGGTGGCGACGGCGGTCTGGAAGCCGAAGGACATTTCGGTCGCGTGCAGATCGTTATCGATCGTCTTGGGCACGCCGACGATGTTGAGGCCCTTCTCGAAGAGTTTCTGGGCGATGCGCTGCGAGCCATCACCGCCGACGCTGATCACCGCATCAAAATTTGTGCGGGAAAGTCGCCGGATGAGTTCATCCGAACGGTCGACGATCTCGATCTCGCCGTCGGGCCGTCGCTGTATGGATTCAAAGGGACCGCCGGTGTTGCTGGTGCCGAGGATCGTGCCGCCGCGCACCAGCAGGCCACGCACCGAGGCCAGATCAAGCGGCAGCACCCGCATCGGGTCGTCGAGTACCCCATTGAAAGCTTCGAGGCTGCCGACGACCTTCCAGCCGTGGCTCAAGATGGCGTGTTTTACCACGGCCCGGGTGACGGCGTTGAGGCCCGGGGCATCGCCGCCGCCCGTGACCAGCAGGATCTTGCGGATTGGGACCATGGCTTGAAGCTAGCTGCTCGGCTCGATTCCGGGAATCAGAAGTCTTCGATATGGGCGAACAGGGCCCAGATCTGTCCGCACGAGAGGGTTTCGCCGAAGGCGGGCATCGAAGGGGCGAGGCGCTCGGCGATCACGCGGTAGATGCCGGCCCGCATGGCGTCGCCACCGAAGAAGAAGCCCATGCGCGGACCGACGCCGCCCCAACTTTGGGGGCCGCGGAGCCGCGGTCGCGCTGAGGGTGGCTTCTGGCGGGGCTTTTGCCGACGACCCATCCGGCAGTCCGGCATCCCGCGCCCGCCCGGCTTCGGGGTTGCTTTTCAGCGTGGTGGCACGCCAGTCGAACCAGCCCTCGCCCAGATGGGCTTCCAGCGCAGGTTCCGTCCGGGCGACCGGCTTCTGTGCCGCACAGGCGGCGGCCAGCATCCCGCAGAGGGCGGCGATTGAGGCTCGGGGCCAGGCGGGTATTCGCATTTGCCGAGGATGCCAATCGGCCCTGTCTCATCCAGCCCCGACCATGGTTCCCGCCCGGGATTGGAAAAAACTAAACAAAAAACTAAACGCACGTCCCCATGGCGAAGCGCGAGATCACGGGAAGGACGCGGCTGGTGGGCATCATCGGTCATCCGGTGGCACACTCGCGCTCGCCGATGATGCATAATGCGGCGTTTTCGGCGCTTGGACTCGATCTGGTCTATGTGGCGCTGCCGACGCCACCGCTCGAGATCCGCGCCGCCGTGCGCGGCCTGCGGGCGCTTGGTTTCGTCGGGGCCAACGTCACCATCCCGTTCAAGGAAGCCGTGCTGCCCGGCCTCGATACCCTCGGGCCTGCGGCGCGGGCCTGCAAGGCTGTCAATACTATTGTTATGCGGGGGGATTCGCTCTTTGGCGACAATACCGATGTGGCTGGTCTTTTGCGCGACTGGGATGAAGCCGGACTGTCGCGACGCCTCGAGGGCGTCGTTGTTCTTGGCGCAGGTGGCGCTGCACGCGCCGCAGTCGTTGCGGCGGCGAAGCGGGCGCGCTGCGTGGTGATCGCCGCCCGTCGCCCGCTTCGGGCGCGTGCCCTTATGCGCTCACTGGCCGGCGAAGTGCGTGCCGAGTTGCGGGTGGTCGATCTGGCGACGCTGGCCTCCGGGCGAAGCGCCGAGGAGGTTTTCGCAGCCGCCGGGATGATCGTCAATGCAACATCTGCGGGTATGCGCGGCGAGGCCTTCCCGGCGCTGGCGCTGGGGGCGACCCCGCGTGATTGTATGCTGCACGACCTGGTTTATACCGAGGTTCGTACCCCTTTCATGGAACTGGCGGCAAAGGCCGGCCGACCCTCGCGCAACGGGCTCGGCATGCTGCTCCACCAAGGCGCCGCCGCTTTCGAGATCTGGACCGGCGAGAAGGCCCCAGTTGAGATCATGCGGCGCGCTTTGCGGCGTGCCGGCCGCGCGCCGTGAGCAACGATCCGCCCGGCGCTCCGGACGAGGATCGCTCCGCCGTCGACTTCCAAAAGACGCTGCTTGACCTCGACGGTCGGCCCTATGGAGATTACCGGCGCATCGCCAAGCGCCACTGGCGACTGCACGGTGCGACGCTGGTGCTCGAGTACGTTCAGGGCGATCCTTTTGCGGCGCCGAGCCGGTTGCGTCTCGATGTGCCGGCAGCCGTGCCCTGTCTCGGGCAAGAGTTCCTCGCAAGCGACGCCGCCCGGCGCGCCGCTGCCGATTTTCTGCACCGCGCTTTGCTGGCTCGACTTGCGGCGGGTGGTGATGACGACCGGACGTCGGTCGACAGGGGCGTCCGCACCGTCAAGAAGGAGGAGTGGGGCGGCGACTCCTTCGACCGCGAGCCCTCACGCCGCAGTGGGGGCAGGTCGCAGATTGGCATGGCCGACGTCGGTCAGGAGGTCTTGGCGCGCACCGGACTCGTCGTGCGGGTGGACGGGTCGCTGCGACTCCGCCTGACGGCCGGTTTACCCGCGACGGGCCGACAGATTCTTGGGCGACGGGCGGTTGATTTGCTGCTGGTGCGATTGCCGGCTCTGCTTTCCGCGGTCTTTGAAGCCGCTGCGATCGATCGTAAAGCGATGTTGAATCATCTTCGCGCCGTCGAGGATCAGGTCGCATTGCGCGCGCAGCTTGAGTCGCACGGCCTGGTCGCCTTCCTGGCCGAGGGGGCCATCCTGCCGCGCGCCAGTGGCGTCGATGCGAGTCCGCTGGTCGGAGCCTTGCCGCTCGACGTTCCCGACGCGCTTGCCGTCGAACTCGAAGCGCCGCACGCCGGACGGTTGCGGGGGCTGGGCATCCGGCGCGGCATCACATTGATCGTCGGCGGGGGTTACCACGGCAAATCGACGCTGCTCGATGCGCTGGCGCGATCGGTTTACGACCATGTGCCGGGTGATGGCCGCGAGCGTTGCGTGACTCTGGCCGATGCGATTTCTGTGCGCGCCGAGGA
>VFKT01000162.1 GCA_009885395.1 Deltaproteobacteria bacterium
CCAGCGATCGCGGCGCCGCGCGGCGTCCTCCCATTATCGCGCCGGGCCCCCGGGTTTCGATGGCCGAGTTGCACACCAACGGTGGCGTGCCAATGGGTTGGCAGTTGACACCACCCCCCGGAGACATCGCAGCGGGAATGCAATTTTTTAGCGACGCTGGCTGCGAGGCCTGTCATGCCGTTCGCCCTGATGAAGAGCCCCCGGCCGTCGCCGCGGCCACGGGCCCGGCCCTCACGGGCATGGGCAGCCATCATCCCGCCGCTTATTTCGTCGAGTCGATTATCAATCCCAATGCAGTTCTGGTCGAGGGTGGAGACCCGGAGCACCCCTGGATTTCGGCCGACGGCCACTCGACCATGCCAGACTATCCCGACCTGACCGTCGCGCAACTCACCGATCTGGTGGCCTATCTGGCCTCACTGAAGATCGGCGAGCGTCAGCCCCCGGTGCCGCCTCCGCCCCCGCCGTCTGTCAAGCGTCCCGCAGCGCCGCCGGCTGTGGCGCGAGCCTTTCTGCTGCAAAGCTACGAGGTGCTGCCGGCACAGCTCGCAGCCTTCGTCGACTGGTTTGCACACGACGGGCGGCGACTTCTCGGCCGAGTGCCTGGGCTGGTTTCGCTCGACACCTTTGTCGATGTGGCGCGACCACCGCCGGGAATCAGTACGGTCTTTGGCTTTCGCGATCGCGCCGCGGCGGAGCATTTCCTGAACGACTTCGATCCGGCCAGTCTGGAAGCGAGCCTGGGTTTCGACGCTTTCATCCAACCGCACGGCCATATGCTGCTCGATTCAGCACCCGTCTACCGTGTCCCGGCTCTCTCGGCCGACCTTCGGCCAGTGGACGCCACCGCGCCTGCTCCGGTAGAGGTGCCGCAAATCCGGCCAGCGAGAAGTGTCGCCCCCGGTTCTTGAGGAGAGCGGATCATGCCGTCATTCGACGTCGTTTCACAGGTTGATATGCAGGAGGTGCAAAACGCCCTGCTGCAGGCCCGCAAGGAGATCTCGCAGCGCTACGATTTCAAAGGTTCAAAAACTGAAATCACCGAAGAAAACAATTTACTGACGGTAACCTCGGACAACGACTTCAAGGTGAAGGCCGTCGTCGAGGTCTTGCAGGGCAAGCTCGCCAAACGTCAGGTGAGTCTGAAATCTCTTGAATACGGCAAGATCGAGTCGGCGGCAGGCGGGGCAGCCCGGCAGCTGATCACGATCCATCAGGGCCTGAAGATCGAAGATGCGCGCGAAGTGGTCAAGATGATCAAGGACCTGCGCTTGAAAGTGCAGCCGCAGGTTCAAGACGACCAGGTCCGGGTCACGGCGAAGCAACGCGACGATCTGCAGCAGGTCATTCAGGGCTTGCGCGCGGTCGATTTCCGCCGTCCTTTGCAATTCATCAATATGCGCGATTAGGCCGGCCACCCCACTTCGGCATATCGCGAACTCGCGAGCTTGCTGCCTCCGTTGCCTTCTGAGTCTACTTCCGGGCATGATGCGCCTCGTCGGGATCCTCAAGCGCCCGGAGGGCAAGTCGCTGGAGTTCAGGCGCGAACTCTCCTCGCCCGATGGTGCACTCAAGACAATTATCGCCTTCGCCAACACGCCGGGCAGGGGCAAGCTCTTTTTGCAGCACCGGGCTGACTTCTGCCCGAACTTGCTCGCATCCTCTCTACTGGGATACCCGGGCCAAGGCCCTGCGAAATTGCCGCGTCAAGACGGCGCTACCCGCCTCGCCGCTTCCCTTGGCTCTATGCGCTGGGCGTCCCCCGCACTCCGCCCGGGCCGCCCGAAACGCATCCGCCCACCGCTCAGCCGTCCGTCCTCGCCTCGTTCAACGTCAACTCCAGCCGAACGCTATCGCGCAGATTGCGCATTGCTCGACGCTCGACCTCGGCTGGCTCCATCTGCGGCAGATCAACGCCGTCGAAAAGCGTCCCCACCGAGCGCCAGACCGTCACTCTCGCATCTTGACGGCCGGTGTCAATGACACCCGGCGCGGGCAAAGGGAGGAGCACGCCGTCGGCACGCGCGGTCTGAATGATGAAAGGTAAGGGCTTGCCGCCGGGCACCGTCCAGCGGCCGCGCAAGAAAAGACTGGTACGCGAGAGATCGATACCCCCGGGCAGGACGGCCGCCGGGGCCCCGGGCGGCCGCGCAACAAGCAAATGTAGATTGCAGTAACGCTGCGGCGGCACTTCCATGGGAGCGGCGTCCACAGTCGCGAGCCGAATCAGGTCCTCGAGCTGCGGCAGATCGAGCGCCGAGGGGTCGCCGATTCCGGTATGACCGGCGAAGGCCTCGGTGGGATTCAAACCAAGCTCCGTGAGTGCCCTCCCGGCGAACCAGCCAAGCGACCTCGCCCGACTGCCAACCGCTTCAGGGCACGGCACCAAGGCGGTCGACCAGGTCGTGAGCCAAGCTGCTTCGACCTCGACGCGATGGCCGAGGTCATTGGTCAAGGCGAATCCAGGCCGGTCGGGAAACGGAATAATTCCTTCGCGCGACCAGGCTAGTCGCCAGCGGATTTCATGCGAGGGCCTCGACGTCCGGTCGGGAACCTCGACGCCAACCCGCTCTTCAGCGTCGGCCCCAAGGGTGGTCGCAAAAGCGAGGACCGTCGCCGCCAACCAGCAGACGTGCCGCGGGCAGGTGCGGCCGCGCGAGCTCATTATGGACGGCGGGCGCCGGTCGTCCACGAAGGGGCTGGCCTGTGGTTCGACAGCGGGCTCATTGGACGCGCGGCGTGCCGCGATAGCAACCAAGAATATACGGGAAGGTGGTCGTCATGTGGTAGCGGTAAGTGCCGTCGGGGCCGTAGCGGCCATTGCATTGGTCGAGGTAGGCCGCACCCGCCTTGGTCGTAAAGGTATGGTTCGTCCAGGCGTAGGTCTTCGGCTGGCAAACACTCGTCTCGACGCCGTTCACCATCTCGAGCGCACAGACCCGAGTGCTGCCACAGACCGCATCCGAAGCGCAGCCGGCGGTCGTATAATTATTGGTGTTCCAGCCGCTTTTCATCTCTACAACCTGCGTGCAGGCCACATCGAGGCAACCCATCGGGCCATAGATCGGGAAGCCATCGAAGGACCAGCCGACCACAGGTGAGGCCTCGCCGGCGGGCGTCGCACCCATCAGGCAGGAAAGGAGCATCTCGTGGTTGTGGTAGGTGCCGCCAGGGCCGGTATGTCCACCACAATAATCCATAATGCCGTTTGCAACCGGGTCGCCGTAGGGATCGGGCATCGCGGCTTCGTTGGGGCCATAGACCGGCAGGCCATTCACCACGATCGCCACCGGGCCAAGCAGGGCGATGCTGCTCGTGCTCACAGCCGGTGTCGCGTTGAGCGGAATGTCCCATGAGTAATTTTGCGCCTGAAGGTTATTGGGCGTGATCGCGACGAACTCGTAGGGTGGAATGCCGTTCGAAAGCACGGTCATCAGCGTCGCGCTGCACGAGACCTCGAGGTTGGTGGCGGGGTAGCCGGCCCCGGCAGCGGTCGATCCGTCAATATTGAGAAAAGTCTCGTTGGGACAAGCATCGGCGATTGGCGTACGAGTGGGCGTCGGTGTCGGGGTGGCGGCAGGGGTCGGCGTCGGCGTTCCGGCGATGCAGGCCTCGCTCACCGAACTCCAGATTGTCCCGGTACCGCAAAACGCCGCACCGCTCTCAGGCGCGATCGCCGCGTTGGCCGCATCGACCACGGCATCGAGCACCACGTCAAGAGTCTGGCGGACCTGCAGGGCCGAGGGCTCGGCGAAGCTGTCGCCGCAGTCCAGCTCGAGGATTTCGCCGTACTTCGCATCGAAGGCGAGGGTGCAGGCGGAGGTGTCGCTGGCTTCACCCAGAAGGGACGCGCGCGACTCCTTCACCAGCACGCAGGAGGCATAGTAGCGCGCCATCTTGATCTGCTTGCCGGCGCAGCGCTCCGGGCTGGCCTCGGCAGCGACCGGCAGACAGGCGAGCGTGAGGAGCAGAAGCGCCGCGAGCCGGCAGGCAGCAGCCGTGGGCAACAAGGCGGGACGGGGGATGCTTGGCTGCATGGCTTTGAACTCCTCGGCGAGTCGGTCGACTGTCACCAATAGTCCCTGCCGGACGATGGGAAACAGCGCTCACCCGTAGCGATCCAACAAGCTGAGGGCCAAGGCGTCGTGTCGCGAGGCTCGGCCGGCCTGCTGTAAACAGACATACCGCCCTCCCTGAAGGCGAAGCCGCCGCCTGAACCCGGCGCGTCTGATGAGGCCCGGGCTTCTGCTGCTCGACTTCAAGGCGGCCCTCGGGTCCCCCCCTTCCAGGGAAGGGTTCCGGTTTCGCGCGCCAGCCAGCGTCTTTCCCAGCCGACAGGCAGGTCGGGGTTCGTCCTGTATGGTCGGCAAAGTTCTATCCGAAAGGAGATCTTCATGGGATTGACGTCATTGCTGGATCTTGAACTCGCGGTCCCGGCACCGGACGAGTTGCAGGCCTTCTGGGAGGGCCACGGGATGCGTGTCACGGGGCCCGGCATGCTCGGTTCACTCGACCGGCCCTCGCTCTTGCGCCTGCGCGAAGGTGCCTATCGCCATGTGGCCGAGATGCGCGTCGCGTGCGAGACGGAATCGGACCTCGACGCGATCGGCCGTCGATTGGAGAGGCTGGGCCTTGCCCCGGTTCGTGGCGACGGCGTGCTGCGCTGCCCCGACCCGATCCTCGACCATACGGTGGTCGTACAAATCGGCGCTGCCGCTGCCCTGACCCCGCCGGGCCCTCGCTCGCTGAACCGCCCTGGCCGGCCCGAACGCCTGAATCGTCGCTCGACGGCCTGCCTCGGCCACGCACCGCACGCACCCCGTCGCCTGGGGCATGTGGTTTTCGGAACCCCGGATGTCGCGGCAAGTCGGGCGTTCTACGTCGAGGGCCTGGGGTTCAAGGTCTCGGATTCGATTGGCGATATGGCGTACTTCCTGCGCTGCTCGCCGGATCATCATAATATACTTTTGATGCCTTCAGCGGTGCCCTGCCTGAACCACTACGCGCTGGAGATGGATGATATTGACGCGATCGGCCTCGCCGGCGCGAAGGTCCTCGCCCAGCGTCCCGATTGCAGCATCACCGGTATCGGGCGTCATGTGGTGGGCGCAAATCTATTCTGGTACATGCTTGATCCCACTGGCGGCATGTTTGAGCTCTACGCCGATATGGACCAGATCGTCGACGACGAGAAATGGGCTGCCGAGCAATTTCGCGATGACTGGGATCCCTTCACGATTTCGAGGTGGAACTCTTCTGCTGTGCGGGCGGATTTCTTTGCCCCGGCCGATATCGACGCGATCGCCAAGGCCCGCGCCGCAGCGGGGCGCTGAGTATGGACCTCGGCATCCGTGGCCGTGCCGCGATCGTTTGTGGATCGAGCAGGGGGTTGGGCCGCGCCTGCGCCGAGTCGCTGGCCCGCGAGGGCGTCAATATTGTCATCAACGGTCGTACGCCCGAGACCGTTGCGGCGACGGCCAGCGAACTTGCCCGTAGCTACGCGGTCACGGTGATTCCGGTGGTGGCCGATATAGACACTGTCGATGGCCGACTTGCCTTGCTCGCGGCGTTTGCCGCACCTGATATCCTGGTGACAAACAACGCCGGACCCCGCCCGTCTGAGTTTGCAACGACGGATCTCGATGCCTGGCGGGAAGCTCTGGAATCGAATATGCTCGCACCGCTGATGTTGCTGCAGGGCGTGCTGGAGGGCATGCGGGCCCGTCGGTTCGGTCGCATCATCAATATCACCTCGGCGATGGTGAAATCGCCGCATCCTTTGATGACACTCTCGATCGGTGCGCGCACCGGCCTGACGGGCGTGACCAAAGCTTTGTCAAAACAGGTGGTATGCGACAACGTCACGATCAACAATCTTCTGCCCGAGCGCTTCGATAC
>VFKT01000096.1 GCA_009885395.1 Deltaproteobacteria bacterium
AGAAGCGCGATCAGGGCACCGATCGCAAGGAAGGGTCCGAAGGGCAACGCCAATTTGGAATCGGCGCGCTGCACCAGCATGATCGCAATTCCGATCACCGACCCAACCACCGAAGCGAGGAAGAGCGAGAGCAGGACGCCCTGCCAACCGAGAAACGCGCCGATCATCGCCAAAAACTTGATATCGCCGCCCCCCATGCCCTCGCGGCCCGTTATTTTGGCGTAGAGCCAGGCCACAGCATACAGCGATCCCCCGCCCACCAGCACACCCAGCACCGCGTCACCGAGACCCGCCATCGGGTCGGCGGGCGAACGAAAGGGCGCAAACCCAAGTCCAACCACGATTCCTGGCAGTGTGATCCGGTCCGGCAGCAGGCGATGGTCGAGGTCAATCCAGGTGAGAGCGAGCAGGCCTGCGGCGAAGATCAAGCTCCAGGCGAACTCGAGCGAGAGGCCATAGCGCCGCGCCAGCCCGAGCGAGAGCAGGCCCATCAGCAATTCGACAATCAGGTAGCGCACCGAAATAGAGGTCCCACAGCCCGCGCACCGACCGCGCAGCAAAAGCCAACTCAGGATCGGTATATTCTGCCAAGGCCGAATCGCCGTACCGCATTTGGGGCAGGCCGAGGACGGCCGCACCACCGAAAGCCCAAGCGGCACCCGGTGGATCACGACATTGAGAAAACTGCCCACTGCAACCCCCAGTCCAAAAGCAACCGCAAGCAGTGCGGGCTGGGGCAAGGGCGAACCATTCATCATCCCGGAACCATCGCACGCGGGTTGCGTTTGGACCACGGCAAGTGGAGTTGACCCAGCCCGGCCCGCAGCCGCGCCTGCGCTCGGACGATGAGTGTTGAAGCCCCGACCCGTGCCGCCACGGTGGGCAGCACCGAGAGCTCGACCCCGAGCGCATCCTCCGCGACCAGGGCAAGACCGCTCCTATCGAGCGACAAATCGAGCACCAGGCGGGGCCAGACAGAGGAAAAACGCGACACAAACCGGATCTCGAAATGCCTTGCCAACCGGTGCGGCGCGAACAGGCAAAAGTTTTTTTAAGATTGGGGTCAAGGAAATACTGTCGCATAGCGCGGGAAATCATTGCGCTCTTCGACGAGTGCCAGTCGTTCGAGTGCCGCTTGGGTGGCATTGCTTCGTCGTACGAAGACCAGCGCGGCCGGATCGGAGTAGACGTACTCCAGATCGTCCCGGGCAAAGAGCCTTGGGTGGATATTTCGCCAGCGCTGCACGACCACCACATCGGTTGGATACGAATCCAGCACGCGCTCCCAGCCCTTTGTCCCGGTCATGAAACGAAAGTAGTCGTCGATCACCTGCGGCGGGTAGACCGCCTCAAATCGACCATCCATGAAAACACGGCTCTGGTCTCCCAGTTTATAAATGACGTAGGCGCCCCATTCGAAAGGCACAGCCATGTTGCCGCTGAATCCATGTCGTTGCAAAAAAGAAACGGCATCAACCGGATAATCGAGCCGACCAAAGCGCACCGCGATTCCGTCACGCGCGAGTTGGGCGCCAAACGACACCATCTGCACCAACGCGAGACCCGCCATGCCTGCCGCGATCGCGGTGCGTGCGGGCGCCCGCAGGGTGAAGGCTCCGGAGCTTGCAACCAGTCTGGCCCGAAGCGCCTCCGCGCCGACCAGCAAGAGCGGAACCGAAAGTTCGGCAAAAAGTACAGTATGACGCTGATGACGATAGCCGTAGAGGGCACCCAACAAAGTCATCGGCACAAGCCAGACGAGCACGCCACCGCGCCGACCGACGGGCGTCCAGCGAAGAAGAACCAGACTCGCGGTAGCCGTCAAGGCGATCAAGATATGATAGCGCAAGAAATTTGTATCGCCGAAGGCAACCGGCTCCCATTCGCTGATCTCGCCGTGCATCCCAAGCGTGCGCCATAGGTAGAGGTAGAGTTCGAAGCCGTAGGGATTCAACAGCGGCGCCACCAGTCCGGCCAGACAAATAGCCACGATGCCCACTACCGCAAGAAAACTAAATGATCCGGCTGACTGAACGGCTGCTGCAAGAGCACCCCCACTCTCCCCGCGTGAAATCGTTCGCGGGGGAAGGAGTCGCCGTAGCGTTGGCCCCAGCACGCGCAGGAGAGCGACTCCGCCCCAGAGTCCCAGCAATCCCACGCCGACCAGAAAGCCGCCATGAAAATTGGCCCATACCGCAAGAAGGACCGGAACAAGGCCGCCGCACCACCCAGGACTCCCGCGTGGACCACGCAAGGCCATATCGGCGCGGGCAAGCAGGGCCAACTCGATGGCAAGAAACAGCATCGTGAAGAGTTGTGGCCGGAAAGTCGCACCCGGATGCACGACGGCCAGAACGAGCACCAGCAGGGCTGCCGTCAAGAGTGGCTCGAGGTGTCGCTGCGGGAGAAGTTCGCGGCGCAGTGTGCGGGTCGCATCGAGCAGGGCGACCAGCATGAAGACGCTGATCAGGAGCTTGAGTCCGACCAGCCCCACAGCACCCAGGCTGCGCCAGACAAATGTAAAAACCAGATCGGCAAGCCATTCGTGATCGTAAAACGTTGCACCGGGAGCCGAATACGAGAAGATATCCTCGCGCGGCAGCCCGTGCCCATCGAGAATCATGCCGCCATAGTGGACGTGTGCCCACAGATCCGGATCGGCACCCATGCCGGCGAGGAAGTGCAGCATCGCCGCGCCGACCAGCAAGCTTGCGACCCAAAGACTGGAGGACGGGGCCGCCTGACTTTCCGTGCTCTGGTTCATCGAGCTCTCGAATCTCTTCCATTTCCTGGCATGGACGGTTCAGGGCCTGGTTCAGGTCGGCCAGGCTGGTCAGCGAGAAATGCCCCGCCCGGAGCAATCCCGAGCGGGGCGTCAGGCCTGTCAGACAGGCTCTTGATCTTTCAGAGTCAGATCATCACGGGGCGTTTTGCAGGCCGCCGTTCGCCGAATCCCAATTAAAGGTCTTGTCGCCATTGCCGTGCGACGCGCTGGCCGTGAAGGCGCTGGCGGCAGGCACAATCGCAATGGTGACGCCGGGGGATTGTTTGAAGCCCGTGAGCTGCGCGACCGTCGCTGTGTAGGAAGCGTTGGCGGCGAAATACGCCTCTTCGGCGGTTGCCAGGTTGCGCAAATCGGACGATGCACGCGCATTGAAACCCTGGGCGCGGTACGCCGAAAACTGCGGAATCGCGATGGCCGCCAAGATGCCGATGATCGCAACGACCACCAGAAGCTCAATCAACGTAAAACCTTTTTCGTTCCTTACTCGCATCGTTTCCTGCCTCCATCCTCGAGCCGGAACCGGGTCTCTCCCGCATCCGCCTCCTAAAACCACCTCGGCCAGCACCCCCACGGCGCGCGGCACCATCGGGGCAGTTGAGCAAGCAGAGTGCCATCGCTCCAGACCCTGGGCGCAAAGGCCATCGGTGACCAAATACCCTTGAAAATGGCCTGTTTTCCAGGCGTAACGAGGGTTTCTGCCACGGCCGGAGCGAACCCCACCGTTGCACAATGAAACGTTGACGAAGCACGGCCGTCGAAGGAATGACGGCGGGCCGAGTGCGCCGCTACGTGGCAATGCAGGCGTCGAGGCGATGCCACCCTGGGGTTTATACTAGTTCCGGTAGGGGTTATCAGTGAGTCGTCCCGATCCTTCAGTTTCACCCTACGTGCCCGCAACGCGCTCGGCCCGAAGGGCCAAACAGCCCGCCAGCCGGCAGCCGCGCCAGAGGATCAGTCGAGCCGGAGCTTGCCGAGCCGATGCCGCAAGGAACGGTAGCCGATGCCGAGAAGTGTGGCGGCCTCGGTGCGCGTGCCGGACGTGCGCTCAAATGCACTGAGAATGAGGTGACGCTCGTGGCGTTCCAGATGCTCGGCCAGGCAGAAGCCCTCTCCATCGAAGGGCTGCGCGGACGTGCTTTTCGGCACCGACGTTTCGACCGCCCGAAACATCGGTGTTTCGCCAAGGCTGGAGGGGCTCCCAGCGGACTCGAAGGACTCCAAGCCCGGAAGTGCGGGCGTGCCGGCCGCCCGGTTGATCGACTCAGGCAGATCGTCAACCCGCAACGTATCGATTTCGGCCAGCCTGACGGCGTGCTCAAGCGCATTCTGGAGTTCGCGGATATTGCCGGGGAAGAGATGGCGCCGCAGCGCCAAGCACCGGCAGGACGAGAGGACCTGTTGCCGGGCCGCGCAGGGCGCCGCTGGAGGCCCCCGTCAGGAGCAGAGCACCGGCGCCGGCCAGGAAGGAACACCGCCAGTGCCAGCACGAGCGCCAGGAGAAGGATCTCGAGGCGCTGCATCAGGGATTCCCCCAACGCCAGTTTCTCAGGACCCGAGCAGCGACCCTAGCTGAAAGATCGGCAGGTACATCGCAATCACCAACCCGCCAATGACGGTCCCGAGCACCACGATCACCAGAGGTTCCATCAAGGACGTCAGCGTTGCGACCGCGGTATCGACCTCGTCTTCATAAAAATCTGCGATTTTCGACAGCATCTGATCCAGTGCGCCCGTCATCTCGCCTGCGCCGATCATCTGACAAACCATCGGCGGGAACACACCGCTCTCGATCAGCGGCTCAGCCATCGTCTTGCCCTGGGTGATACTTTCACGAACGGCGAATCCGGCCTGTTCGACAACCCGGTTACCCGCCGTGCGTGAGGTGATCGAAAGCGAATCGAGGATCGGCACGCCGGCAGAGACCAGCGTGCCCAGGGTGCGCGTGAAACGGGCAATCGAGGCCTTGAGCAAAAGTCCGCCAATCACCGGAACCCGCAGAAGAAAGCGGTCGATCCAGAGGTGACCACGATTTGTTTTATAGGTTTGCCGAATCGCCACCACGGCCGCGATGGCCAGCGCGATGATCACGTGCAACCAGGCGACGGTGAAGTTCGAAAGGTTGATGACAAACTGGGTGGGCCAGGGCAATGCCTTTCCGAAGCTGACAAAGAGTTCCGCGAAGACCGGGATGACGAAGACCAGCAGGATCATCGTGACGATCACGGCCACACTGACAATCGTCGCCGGGTAGATCATGGCCCCCTTGATCTTGCGCTTGAGGGAGACCATTTTCTCCATGTAGGTGGCCAGCCGCTGCAGGATGGTATCGAGAATGCCGCCGGTTTCGCCCGCCTGCACCATGTTGGTATAAAGCTCGTCGAACGTTCGGGGATGCATCGCCATGGCTCCGGACAGCGTTGAACCCGACTCGACCGACTCCTTCACCGCAAGGATCTGGCGGGCGAAAATTTTGTTGTCTGACTGGGCTCCGAGAATGTCGAGGATCTGCACGAGGGGCATGCCAGCCTCGATCATCGTGGTGAGCTGGCGGGTGAAGACCACCACGTCGCGCGACTTGACTGGATTGCCAAAGCTCGGCAGCACCAGCTCCCGATCGAGCCCCTTGCCGCGCTCGCGAATCTTCCGGAGCACGGGCTGGATGCGTTGCGCCCGCAGGCGATTGATCACCGCCTCGCGGGTTGACGCCTGCATCGTGCCGCGCAGCACCTTGCCGCTCGGGGTACGTCCTTCGTAAGCAAATTCAGGCATAGACTACCGCGCCAGATTCATGCGACCGAGTCGCGACGGCGGCTTCTCGCCGAGCGGAGACGGCGCCACCTCGACCGACCGCCCGATCACACCGGCTCCACCCCCCTTGAGGCCGAGAAGCTGCCGCAGTTCTTCCGGTTCGGTCGCCGCTTCCAGCGCCGCATCGGCCGTCACCAGTTTGCGCTCAACCAGATCGGCGAGCGATTGCGTCAGAGTGACCATTCCAAATTTTTGCTGACCAATCTGCATCTGCGAATAGAGCTGGTGCACCTTCTCTTCGCGAATGAGGTTGCGGATGGCGGGGTTGGGGATCATCAGCTCGCAAGCCATCACGCGACCATGCCCGTCGGGGCGTGGCAGCAGCGTCTGGGAGATGACGGCCTCGAGCACCAGAGAAAGCTGAGCACGCACCTGAGCCTGCTGGCCGGCTGAGAAAACGTCAATTACGCGATTAATCGTCTGCACCGCCGAATTGGTATGCAGCGTGGCGAACACCAGATGGCCAGTTTCTGCGATGGTAAGCGCGGCCTCGATGGTTTCCAGGTCGCGAAGCTCACCCACCAGGACCACGTCGGGATCCTGCCTTAGAATATGCTTGAGAGCGGCGGCAAAACCCCGGGTATCGGCAAAAACCTCGCGCTGATTGACGATGCAGCGTTTATGTTCATGCACAAATTCGATCGGATCCTCGATCGTCATGATGTGCTCCGACCGGGTCTCGTTGATCTGGTCGATCATCGCGGCCATCGTGGTCGATTTTCCACTGCCGGTGGGGCCGGTGACGAGAACCAGCCCGCGCGGCAGATTGACGAGCTTCTGCACAGCGGCCGGCAGACCGAGCGTCGCCATCGGCGGAACCTTATGCGGAATGACGCGAAAAACGGCGCCAACCGCACCTTTCTGCATGAAGAGGTTGCCGCGGAAGCGGGCCATACCCGCAATGCCGAACGAGAAATCGAGCTCGTTCTCTTCCTCGAATTTTTTCTTCTGCTGCTCGCTGAGCAGGCTGTAACAGAGCTGACGGGTGGCGGTCGGATCCAGGCGATCCAGGCAGAGCGCCTCGACCTCGCCATGAATACGCGCCATCGGCGGCGCATTGGCCGTGATATGAAGATCCGAGCCCTCCTTGGCGAGAAGTTGCTCGAAGAGTTCGTGCATCTGCATCCGGCCCACCTCCACTCCACCGCCTTGGCCCGCACCCCGCGAACGCACGGTCCCCGCAGAGAGCAGCACGCAAGCCCGGTGCCACGCCCCCGGCGAATCGGCCGAGGTCGATCCGGCCCCGGCCGATTCGCATCGAAGCGGCATGAAGCACCCGGTTTCACGAGCGAAACAATGCCGCACGGGGCGTGAAACGTTCGACCTCGAACGTCGCCGGGCTGGTCCGACGAGCTCCCCCAGCGTCGAGTCCGTGACGCCCCCGGCACGGCAGCCTTCACTGTCGGGCGAGGTCCGCCCTCCGGAGGGGCAGGGCTCGCTCCGTAGCCGCCGCTACCCGCGAAAGGCGACCTCGCAGAAGGGCTGCGCGCCCGGAGGGGCAGGGCTCGCTCCGTAGCCGCCGCTACTGGAGATGCACCACGGGGCAGCCTCCCCTAATGTGACGCAGAGAATGACTGACGCTACCCAGAACCGGCTTAAGCAGCAGCCCCTCAGCAGGGAGGAAATCCGCCGTCATAATGCGGACTGGGTGCACGACCAGTTCCGGGGCATGCTGCCGCTGCGCCCCGCCCGTCAGACGGCGGTCGTGGCCTGCATGGATTCGCGGATGCCGATCTTTGGCCTGCTCGGGCTCGAACCCGGCGACGCGCATATCATTCGCAACGCCGGCGGCATCGTCACCGACGACGTCCTCCGTTCCCTGATTCTGTCGCAGCGGGCGATGGGTACCACCAGCATCGTGCTGATCCAGCATACAGATTGTGGATTGACAAAGATCAGCGAGGACACAATGCGGGCCGAGCTGGAAGCCGCGACCGGGCTGGCGCCGCAATTCAGCTTCGAGACCTTCCGCGACCCCTGGGCCAACGTCCGTCAGTCCATCCGCCGCCTTCGCCTCTCGCCTTTTCTGCTCCACAGGGACGCCATCATCGGCTTTGTCTACGATGTGGGATCCGGCCGACTGAACGAAGTCAGTCTTGATGCTGAAGCCCCTTCGGCTTGACCGCGGCTGGGTTCAACTCAAACTTTTGTAAGAGAGCACGTCGAGTTCAGCCCGATCGAGCACGTTCAGGCCGCCTGTGGCCTCGGAGGCCCGGCGATGCGCAGATCTCAAAGCCGCGCGGTCCGTCGTCTCGCGCAAGAGGCGGAGTCCATGCCGGACGACTTCCACATTGCTCTGGAGCCGAAGCCGGACCTTCAGATCCCTAAAGAGCTTCAACTCGACGACTGACAAGGTCACACAGGATTCTACCTGGTCCTTCATCCCTTCTTCGCACGCCAGAGGGCGCGGCAGACGCTACGGCAATCCGCGCCGGGGCGTCGGAACGCCGACGATCCGAACGCGCGCGAGCCTGCGCTCGCACTGCCCGCCGTCCGAAGAGCGGCTGCGGCACGAGCGTCAGCCTCGGCGCTCTCAACCAAATCTGTCAATTTCCGCCCGGAGATGCTTGCCTTTTATTTTGGTCTTGCCGAGAGCGGCGATCACGAGGTCCGCAGACTCCCGGGGGACTTCCACCGTGGCATGGCGCTCCTCGATGCGGATCGCCCCGATCGCCTGCCCAGAGAGGCCTGTCTCGTTGGCGATGGCACCCACCAGATCGGATGGCGTAATCTGGAGCGCCTTGCCGCCGGCGACGAAGAGCCGCACCATCGAGTCACCGCCTCTTTCGCGCGTGCGCGCGAGCGACGAGCTTCGCTTCGGGCCGCCGTCAAAAACCCGCTGGCCTTCACGCGGGCGCGCGGGCGACGCGCGCTTCGGTGGCGCAGCCCGAGGCTCCCGGGCCAAGCTGGCGACAGGGATGTCCTCTTCGACGACATCCCTTCTGGTATCTGCATGCTTGACCGCGGCGGCGGCGACGTCCATCACATCGAATTCCTCGGCGAGTGATTCGACGATGCCGCGCCAGGAATCGAGCCCCCCGGCCAGGATGGTCTCGCGCAAGGATTCGCGGGCAAGCTCCTGGTGCCGCGCGTGGAGATCGGCCACGGTGGGAATCGGCACAACTTCGATGCGTTGTCCCGTGACACGCTCGATGTTGCGCAACATGCGGTGCTCGCGGGGCTCAGCAAGGGTGATCGCCACCCCGGCCCGGCCCGCCCGGCCGGTGCGGCCGATACGATGGACGTAGGCGTCCGCCGCCACCGGCACATCGTAATTGATCACGTGGGACACGTGCTGCACGTCAAGGCCACGCGCCGCGACATCGGTCGCGATCAGCAGATCGGTTTTGCGGTTCCTAAACTTATGCATGACACGATCACGCTGCTCCTGGGCCAGGCCCCCGTGCAGGGCATCGACCCGATGGCCGCGCGCCGCCAGCGTCTCGCTGAGCTCATCCACCTCGACCCGGGTGCGACAGAACACGATGGCCGAGACCGGGTGTTCGATATCGAGCAGCCGCCCCAGTGCGGTCAACTTCTGCTGGCGCGGCACGATGTAGGCCACCTGCCGCACCTGACTGACAGCACTTCCGCGCTTGACTGCGGTGTCGAGCGCGATGGTCACCGCATCGCGCAATTGGGAGCGTGCGATGGCACCGATCCGCGGCGGCACGGTGGCCGAAAAGAGTGCTGTCTGTTTGATTGGCGGCGTTGCAGCGAGGATCAATTCAAGATCTTCGGCAAAGCCCATATCGAGCATCTCGTCGGCTTCGTCGAGCACAACCATCCGAAGCGAAGCGAGGTTCAGTGTTTCGCGCCGAATGTGGTCAAGCGCCCGGCCCGGCGTCGCGATGACGACATCCACCCCACGACGCAGGGCGCGAATCTGGGCGCTCATCGGCGTGCCGCCATAAATCGGCAGAACATGCACGCCGAGAACCTTGCCGTAACGATGCACGGCCTCGGCCACCTGCATCGCCAATTCACGGGTTGGGACCAGCACCATCGACGTCGTCCGTTGATCCGCCGGAGCGTCAGGGGTGATGAGATGCAGCAAGGGCAGCGCGAAAGCCGCCGTCTTGCCCGTCCCGGTCGCGGCTTGTGCGAGCAGATCCCGCCCGGCGAGCAGCGGCGGGATGGCCGCAACCTGGATCGGGGTAGGTTCCTCGTAGCCGAGAGCCGTCAGCCCCTCGAGCAGACGGTCATCGAGGCCAAGGCCGGCAAAGCCCGTGGGGGCCGCGGAAGGGCTGGTTTTCCGAGTCATCGAGTCTATCTCCTGAAGCGTCGACCCGGAGGGGTCGGTGGGCGGCCGGTGCGCGCAGGGCGGGCCCATTTGGGCGCCCCGCTTGGCCAAGGAGAGTCAGTAGCGGAAAAGTTGCCAAAGAGCAGCATGGGCCGGAAGCCGACCAACAATCGGTTCGAATCAGTCAAACCAGTCGGCCGGACAACCCTGCAAAGGGCCCAACCCGGCCCTGCCCCGGTCAGACCGGGAACGCGACGCGGGCCGTCGGTCTGCGCTTTCGTGTGGCCCACCGGACAAGGAATGTCGCTTTGGCTCGTCAATTTTTTTATAGCTACTCGGAGCCGCATACCGCCCGCTCGATGCAAGAGCCGGCATCGACGCCAGAGAAGGTCCCGCCCCAGGAGCCGACGCCAGAGCCTATCCCGAAATAGCAGCCTCCGACTCCAAGCGGCTCCACAGCGCGAGCGCGCGGCGGCTCCTCACCGCGGGCTCATAGAAGACTGTGGTGTTCGAGAAGACTCGCTTTTCCACGCTCGCCCACGATACGGTATATATATTCTGGACGACCAGGGAGTCGCGGCGGATCGCCCGCTCTCGCCACCGACGACAGCGGCTTCCTCGATGACGGCTTTATTTTTGAAGCTCCGAAGGATCGGGCTCCGCCACCACAACACTCATCTTTCCCCTCAAGATTAGGAAATATCCCCCCACACCGAGATTGAGTATCGTCCAGATTCCTCGACTGAGGTGGACTGGGATCAAGGGGTTGAATAAGAGCGTAATCCCGGCCAGCGCGGCGCGTTGGCCTGATCCAAGGGTCGAATCGTGACGAGATCATAGACCGACACCCCCATCACAACCCAGCGCAGCAAGATATAATAGCCATAGGGCCAGATCGGCAAGATTGCCACGAACGAGGCGACCGCCGCGTAGAAGAGTGCGCCCTTGAGAAATTCACCCGCTTGCGAATCGGCCATATGGCCTTCATCCCAAATTCCGACAACCATGCCAACCCGGCCCCGTACCGACGCGGAGTCGGCACGGCCCCTTTCAGACCGTACCGAAGCGGCGTGCCAAACCCGATCGGATGGGAAGCAGGCTCTTCTTCAATCTAGGTTTTGATCAGCCTGCGTATAGCTTTGGGCAGCTTTGGATATCGTCGTCCACGACGCAGTTCAGATACTCGATACGATAGCTTACTCCCAGGCCGTGGTATCAGCCACGCGCTTCTGGAGCCGACTCAGCCCCTCATCGGCGACCCGCGAAAAGTGAAGGCCTTCCTGGTGTTCGAGAACCTACTCGATCAAGCCGCGACTGACGCCGGCGAGTGGCTGTCGCCGTTTGGCGGACAAGCGCACCGGAGCTTCATACACACCCTCGTCCACACCCAGATCGATTCGCTTCTTTTCAGTCGAGATTGAGGCCTCCTTGCCCGGCGAGTGGGACACCAGTGCGCCGCCTCTGGCCAGCCTCGGCCTCGCGCCGGCTGAGTCGGCTGCTGCCCCGCAACCTCAACCCACCGCGACCTCGGCTCGCAGCGCCCGCCAGGCCTCGAGCAGCAGCAGGCCAGCAAGCGCAATCAGCGCCACCGCCACGCCTGCGTTCAGCGAGGCGATGGCGCCCCCCGTGCCGCTGAGGCCACTCGCAATCTGCAACACCAAAGACCAGAGAGTGATGCCAAGGATAAAAATAGCTGGGTAGAGCGTGAACCAGTAGGGCCGGCCCGTACGATGCAGCCAGACGCTGATCGCAAGCATTGAAAGTCCGGCGAGAAGCTGGTTCGAGGAGCCAAACAGAGTCCAGAAAATCCGGTAGCTTCCGGGCTTGGAAGCGAGCAACAAGAGCAGCGGCACCAGACACATCACGGCGGTCGCGGCGACCGCACCGACCCGGCCGTGCCAGCCCAGCAGTTCCTGCAGGACGTAGCGGCCGAGTCGCGTACTGACATCCAGCGTATCGAAGACAAAGGTGGAAAACGCCATGGCGCCAAAGGTGGTCGCAAGCATCAGGTGTTGGTCGCCGATCAGCACCGCCGTGAAACGCCCCAATCCCTGCCCGTAGATGGCGCCCGGCGCAAGGCCCGCCACTTCTTTGCCCGAGGCGATCATGATCGTGCCAAGCGCGATCAGGGCGACAAAGGCCTCCAACAACATCGCTCCGTAGCCGATCGGTCGGCAATCGGTTTCATTCGCAATCTGTTTCGACGTGGTTCCCGAGCAGACTAGACCATGAAAGCCCGAGCAGGCACCGCAGGCGATTGTCACAAAGAGAAACGGAAAGAGATGCCCGGTCTCGCCCGGCACCACAAAACCGCGGAAAGCGTCTTGTCTAATCTCGAAGCCGCCAAAGAACATTCCGATCGTACCGACGGCGAGCGCCAGGTAAAGCACGAAACCGCCGAGATAACCGCGCGGCTGAAGCAGTGCCCACACCGGAGCCAAAGAAGAAACAAAACAGTAGGCGAGAACCAGCATCGCCCAGGCCTGGGCATCAAGAACAATGATGGTCGAGAACCGGGTTCCCATCCAGACCGCAACCAGGGTTGCCGGAACGAAGACGACCGTCTGCAGCCAGAGCGGCGGCTTCAGGAAGCGTGCCACCAGCCCCATCACCACCGCGATTCCAAGATAGAGGAGAGAGGCCATCGCCACCGCACCACCGGGATTGAAGCGCAATGCCAGACCTTTCATCTCGGCATCACCCGAAACAAAGGTTGATGCCGTGACGTCCGTGAAAGCCACGATCACATAGACCAGGGCCAGCCAGATGAAAATCATGATCGCAACGAATGCCCGCTCACCCAGATTGACCCGCACCACCTCGGCGATTGAACGCGCGTCGTGGCGGATCGAGGCAACGAGCGTCGAGAAATCGTGCACCGCACCGATGAACACCACGCCGAGCCCGATCCAGAGGATGGAGGGCAACCAGCCGAACTGCTGGCAAGCGAGGATCGGGCCGGCGATTGGCCCGGCAGCGGCTATCGCCGAGAAATGCTGCGGCAGAAGATAGAAGGTCCGGGTCGGGACAAAATCGACACCGTCGTCATGAAGCTGTGCCGGGGTTTCGACATCGGCCCGAAGATTGTACTGCCGCGCCACAAAGCCACCATAAAAATGATAGCCAAGGGCAAGCAGCACCAACACCAGCGTCGCAAGGAGGGGCAGGCTCATGCGCTCCCTCTACCAGCCGTGACGGCCTTTCTGAACGCGCGAAAGGTCTCTTCAGTCGGACATCGTGACCCGGAGAACTTCCTCGATCGTCGTCAGACCGCTGCGGATCTTCTCGATCCCGGCACGACGCAGCGTGATCATGCCCTCGTCGACCGCCTGACGTTTGAGTTCGGTTGCGGAACCGCCCGAGAGCACCAGGTCGCGAACCGATTCGGACATGCGCATTGCTTCATAGAGCGCCACCCGGCCACGGTAGCCCGTGCCTCCACAATTCGAACAGCCGGCCCCCCGCCGTCCCTCGAAGGTATGCACTTCTTCGCCGGGGACGCCGAGATCGATCAAGGCCTGCTTCGGGATCTCGAAGGCCTGGATACATTTGGGGCAAACCACCCGGGCGAGCCGCTGGGCGAGGATCAGATTGACCGAGGACGCGATCAGAAAGGGCTCGATTCCCATGTTGAGCAAACGATTGACGGTAGAAGGGGCATCGTTGGTATGCACGGTGGAGAGCACGAGATGGCCCGTCAAAGCTGCCTTGACAGAAATTTCGGCTGTCTCGAAGTCGCGGATCTCACCCACCATGATGACGTCGGGATCCTGGCGAAGGAAGGCCCGGAGCGACGCCGCAAAGCTCAGCCCGATATCGTCGTGCACCTGCACCTGGTTGATCCCGGGCAGGTTGTATTCGACCGGGTCTTCGGCGGTTGAAATGTTGGTGCCTGTTTTATTCAGCAGCGAGAGTGCCGAATACAGAGTGGTGGTCTTGCCCGAGCCGGTGGGCCCGGTGACCAGCATCATCCCCCAGGGCTGCGAGATTGCGTGCTGGAACCATTCGAGTGATTGCGGATCGAAGCCAAGCTTCGCCAGATCGAGCTGCACCGTACCCTTGTCGAGAAGACGCATCACGACCTTCTCGCCGAAGAGCGTCGGCAGGGTCGAGACGCGAAGGTCCATCTCACGACCCTGTCCGATCTTCACCTTGATGCGCCCATCCTGAGGCAGACGCCGTTCGGCAATATCAAGCGAGGCCATCACCTTGATGCGCGAGGTGATGGCATTCTTCAGCTTGATAGGCGGCTGCATGATCTCGTGCAGCACGCCATCGACGCGAAAGCGCACCCGAAGCATCTTTTCGTAGGGTTCGATGTGGATATCGGAAGCCCGCTTGCGGATCGCGTCTGTTAAGAGTGCATTAACGAGCTTGACGACCGGAGCGTCTTCTGTCGCCTTCTCGAGCAGCTTGAGGTCGACCTCGGCGTCGTGCCGAACCACCTCCATATCCTCATCGGCGATTTCCGAGAGAACATCGCCGTAATTGACGGCGTGCTCGTACCAGCGCTCGATAGCCCTCTCGATCGAGAGCGGCCCACCAATGGCCGCACGCACATCGAAGCCGGTCAGGAACTTCACCTCGTTGATGGCAACGAGGTCAGAGGGGTCGGCCATGGCGAGCGTGAGTGTCGAGCGAGCCAGACTGACAGGGATAATATGATATTTGGCAGCGAGCGCGGCCGGAATGACATCGATGACTTCCGGGGCCAGATCAAGCGCAGCCGGGTCGACCACCGGAAGATGGTATTCCTCCTGCAGGACGCTGAGGATCTCGGCTTCGGACACACCACAGGTCTTGACCAGCACGGTGGTCAGTGCACCTCCCACCTCGCGATGGCGGGCGCGCGCGACGTGCAGATCGTGGGGCGTGATGACGCCCTGCTTCAAGAGCAGGTCGCCGATGCGACTGGACGCCGAGTGCGCTTTGAACACCGGCACGACCGGCTTCGTCACCGCCTCCACTCCGCCCAATCCCACAAAATTTCCCGTTCTGCCGCCCCCGGCTGCCGCCGCGCCCCGGCCCAGCGCACGCAACCGGCTTGGCGCTCTCGTTGGGCGGTCTGCGCCGCGCCCGGCCCTGGCTTCGAGTTCTCCTTCTCTATCGGTCATCCTACCCACCGCCTTGATTGAGGTACTCCCCTATGGCCTCTGGGCGGTCGGCGGCAGCCCGGTCTCTTGCGCCCGGACACGAAATATTCGCCCGAAAGATCTGGAGATCAAGGCTCGAGTCGCCGCTCTGCGGCAAGGCCCGGGGACACCGTCGCGCCGCAAGAGCCTCGCCTACGCCAGTCAGTGCCGATAAGGAGATCCGGGCGCCGCAGGCGCGGCCGAGGCCAGCCCTGCGATGCATCCTGCTGATGGTTCCCCTTCAAACTCCCAAACCCGCTCTTGTTACCCCAGCCGCCCGGGTTGCGTTGCGACGCATTCTGCTGATGGGCCCCATTCAAACCAGTTCGCACCTCCGGATGACGGCAGCGGCCTCGCGTCCAGTTGATCGCCCCGGTTCAGACCACCGCCCGCATCCGCCCGATGACAGCAGCCTCTCCCTGCGACAGCTCATGCGGATCGCTTCCTTTCCACCCAGCTCCGCTCCAGGTCGGCCCCTGCCCTCCCCGTCGTGCAGACGGCAAGCCCGGCGCGTGGCGGTCGCCCTGCTGCTCCTGGTCGGCCTGTCCCCAGGCGCGCGAGCAGGCCTTGCCGTCGCCGCGAGCCAGCCCTCGACGCCTATCGCCGCGACACCCCATATTTTGCGAGAAAAGCCGCCGAAACCCATCTTTTCCGACACCGGGCCAAACCCGGCCGCCCCCGATCCCTTGCCATCAAGCACATCTCTCATGAAGCCGGGCTGGATGCGCAATGCCACGGGAATGAGGCCCAATCTGCTCCTCATCACGATCGACACCCTGCGCGCCGATCATGTCGGTTGGAGCGAGCGCTGGCCGCAGAGCTTCACTCCGAACCTGGATGCCTTCGGCCGCCATTCCACTATTTTCTTGAACGCCAGTTCCGCCGCGACCGCGACTCGGCCCGCCGTGGCCTCGCTGCTGACCGGGCTCTACCCGGGCCGACACCCGGTGCGAGAGAATCGCGACCGCCTCGATGCTTCGGCCCTTTCCCTCGGCGAGTTGCTGGCCGAGGCGGGCTACCTTTCGGCGCTTTTCTCGGGCAACGGGCTGATCGATCACGACGGCGGCTTCGCCCAGGGCGTCCCGACCGTGGAGAATTTCGCCCGCTACCTCGGCTCTTCCGATACCCGTATCGCCGACCGCGCCATCGAGTGGCTCAAGGCCCGGCCCGCCAACGGCCAACCCTTCTTTCTCTGGTTGCATTTCATGGATCCGCACGGTCCCTATTTTTCGGCGCCACTAGCCGCGCGGAAACAAGTTCCGTTCGATGACGGCCTGCCCGATCATGACCTGCCTGTCGCCAAGGGGAATTACGGCCGCCACGTCATTCCCAAATATCAGATGCTGCAGGTCCCGCGGACGGCCTCGGCCTACCGGCGCCGCTATCGCGCCGAGGTTCGCCATACCGACGCACAGATCGGCCGCGTGCTGGCCGAGATCGACCGCGACGGCCTGCGCGACGGCACATTGGTCGTGCTGACGGCGGATCATGGCGAAGCCCTCGGCGAACACGACACCTTCTTCCAGCACGGCTGGTTGGTCCACGAACCCGCCGCCCGCGTCCCACTGGCCCTGCGGCTACCCGGCCGCGTACCCGAGGGAAAACGGATTGACCAGCCCGTGAGCCTGGTCGATCTGTTTCCAACCCTGGTCGGTGGCCTTGACCTCAATGTTGCGGTGGACACCGTAGCACCAACTGTTGATGCGTCTTCAGCCCGGCACCGACCAAGCGATGGCACAAGCCCGCGAGGTCCGTCCCTCCCAGCCGAAGGGCGGGATCTGGCGCCGCTCCTCGGCGGGACAAGGCTGCCCACGGCGCCGGTCTTCGTCGCCTCCGCTCGCGCCAATCGCCTGGTTGCCGTGCGCGAGGGACGATTCAAACTGGTTCACACGCCAGCGGTGTCGCGCGATGTCTACCGCCAGGGGCCGGTTGATCCTCCCGGTTGGACGCTCTTCGATCTCGAGAAGGATCCCGGCGAACTCCACGATCTGGCCAACCAGGAGCCTCGGGTGACGGAGCGCCTTCGTGGCATGATTGACGATTGGGAAGCGACCCACCTGCCGCACACGAAACAACCCACCACGTCGCCGAGCACTGATCCGGTACTCGAAGAGCGTCTGCGCAAGCTCGGCTACACCGATTGAGGGACCTGATTGCGCCCGTGCTTTTGACGCTCACGGAGAACGTCTGCGCCGCCTCGCCCTGGCCCGGATGAGCGGTTCGGCGCAGCCCAAAAAGAAAAGGCCGGGGCGCAGCCTTCATCCGCGCAGAGTCGCGACGTAGTAACAATTTTCGATGTCGTGCGGCAGACTCGCGACCTGAACGTCACCGAAACCAGCATCCGGCAGCATATCAAGCGCCCGCTCCCGCCCCACATCGCACCCAATCCGGCACCATCGTTGAGAACCCCGAGCATGCGTTGCGCAAAGGCCTCGGCACGCTCGTTCGAAAATGCCGCCGTCCCAGCCGATGCCATGACGACCCCCTGAGTTCTGGAATGCGCCCCACGCGGGGACAGGGGAACTGCCGAGGCTGAACAAGCTCCGGTCGCTCGTCCAAGGGCCAGCCGGAATCTTCTAGCGCAACCTCAGGCTCCGCAGCCGGTTGATCGCGGCGGCAAATTCGTGCCGCCGAACAGCCGTGCGATCGCCGAAGCCGGCCTCGGTGACGGCCTCAAGATCCGCCGCCAGCCGGCGACACGCTTCGTCAAGCAAGTTGCTCATCGAACGCTGCCCGTCGGCCAGCTCCCGGCCCAGGAGCAGGAGCAGATCGCCAAGCGTCCGGGCCTGGCCGGCTTCGACGAGCTGCGCGAGACCGGACAGGTCGATCTCCTGCGCACCGAATTCAATTATGTCAATCCGCCGGCTGCGCACGCGCTCCCGACGCTGACCGTGGCGCGGGTCGAAGGATGCCGGGTCCGGGATCCGGTCGCGCGCCTCGGGCCAAGGGCCCGGCGGGCCCGGGCACGCTCCTTTGGCAAGCGGATGACGTGCCGCGACAGCGCGGGCCTCGACGGTTGCCTCGCCAGGTTGGTAGGTCTCCATCCGGATCACGAAATCAGCGACATCAAAATAATCGCCGGCTCCACCCACGACCAACACCGACGAGATTGAACGCTCGGCAGCCAACTGTCGCACCCGATCGATAAAGGGCGTGATCGGCTCCCGATCGGCCGGAACCAGTTCGCGCATACGAGCGTCCCGGATCATGAAGTTGGTCGCTGCGGTGTCTTCGTCAATCAAGAGAGTTGTCGCACCGGCTTCGAGCCCCTCGACGATCGCGGCCGCCTGCGACGTCGAACCGGACGCATCAGCACTGTCGAACCGTTCGCTCGAGCGGCGCAGCGGCAGCGCTCCGATAAAGGGCCGCAGATCGACGCCACGCACCGACCGGCCATCCTCGGCACGCACAGAAATCGCATCGGCCAGCGTCACGCG
>VFKT01000382.1 GCA_009885395.1 Deltaproteobacteria bacterium
GCATGTGGGCGGCGGCGGTGGGAAGGGGCAACGGGTGGTTGAGAGCCCAGCGCAGGTCGCCCCGGCCGTGATGGATGTGCTGGCCGAATCAAAGGTGATCGAGCCCGGCTCCAATCGTAATTTCTTGCTTGAGCTCAATGTCGAGACCACCCGCCACAACGAAATTCAGGTGGTCGGCAACGGCGACTGGTGCATCGCGCTGGGTGGGCGTGATTGTTCGGTGCAGATGCACGAGCAGAAGCTGCTCGAAGTCTCGCTCACGCAGGAACTTCTCGACGTCGAGATCGCCGTCGCTGCACCGGCCGCCGCCGCAATCCTGCGTAACGACAAAGGTACGTTGGCACGCATGGAGGCCGAGGCAGAACGCTTCGGCGAGGCGGTCGGTCTCGATTCGGTCTCGACGTTTGAATGCATTGTCGATGGTTTCGACCATTTCTTCATGGAGATGAATACCCGTATCCAGGTCGAGCACGTCGTCACCGAGCTGGCCTATCGGATGCGCTTCACCAACCCCGACGATCCGGCTGATTTCTTTTACTGCGACGAACTGATCGAAGTGATGGCGCTGCTGACGCTGCATGGGCAGCGTCTGCCCCGGCCCGAACGGGTGGTGCGCAACGTTTCCGGCTTCGAAGTGCGGATCAATGCCACCAACGCCGCGTTGCAGCCTCACGCTGGCGGTCTGATCCGGGGCTGGTCGGAGCCGATCGAAGGCGAGATCCGCTTCGATCAGGGCATCGGCGCACGCAATCCCGACACCGGCGGTTTCGTTTTCTATCAGCTCGCCGGTTCGTACGATTCTAATGTGGCGTTGGTGCTCACCGACGGCACCAGTCGGCGCGACAACTACGAACGGATGGCCGAGGTGTTGCGCCGCACAGAGATGCGTGGCGATGATCTGAACACCAATCTTTCGGTGCATTATGGCCTGGTGCAATGGTTCCTCGGGCGTGGCGTGATGGCGCAGCCGACGACCCGCTTCATGCAATCGTATCTGGCGGCGGTTGGGGCTTTGCGACGGGTCGCTGATGATATTGATCTTGACCTCGTGCTGGGCGGGTTCGCCCAGCGACTCGAGACGACGGACGCCCGGCGCGTGCTGGCGGCGAAGGAAACGCTGCTGCGTCGTCCGCTCGAACTGATCTTGCGCGATGCCCACGTTCTCGGGGGCTTCCTCGGTCGCTACGACGGCGAACTCTGGACGCGCGATGGCGGGCAGGTCCGATTTGCGGCCAACCCGGTTCATATTTTGGAGCGACTCTATTATTTTCTCGATCTCGAAGAGGTCGCGGGCAAGCCGGCTTCCGAACAGATCTGGAGCCACGACGCCACGATTCTTGACGAAGCGCTCGGCTTTTACGCCGAGGTCGAGGCCCGCAGTGGGGTTTCGTCATGGCATGAAATTGAGGCGATGTTCGCTGCCGCTCGCTTGGACGTTCTTTGCGGAAAGGACGAAGGGCTGTGGCAGGCCTGCCTCGCGGCGCACCGCGGTTTCCAGCTCGGCCTCGAATGTTTGTTGCTGCTGCCGCGGATCGGTGTGCACTCCGGATTTCTCGCCGTCTCGATCGATACAAATCTACGGCCGGTGTTCCCCGAGCGCTTCACGGATCCGGCCCGGATGATCGACGATATCCGCGCGCTTGCGCCGCCGCCGAAGGCAAGTTCCGACGAGATCGTCACGCCGATGGGCGGCACCTTCTACGCCCGCGAAGCCCCCCATCTACCGCTGCTGGTCGAGGATGGTGAGCATTTCGAGCCCGGCCAGCCGCTCTTCGTGATCGAGGTCATGAAGATGTTCAACAAGATCAGCGTGCCTTTTTCCGGCACGATCAAGAGCAATCTGATGGCGGGCCGCGATGGCGCGGTGGTCGCCAAGGGGCAGCCGATTTTCCACATCGAACCCGACGAACGGGTGCAAGAGATCGCGCCCGAGGAGATCGCGGCGCGCCGACGCGAGGTCACGCTCGCGCTGCTTTGATTTCGCTGTGTGGAAGCTGGGTACCTTCAGATTTGTGCTTGCACTGAGCCGCTTCAATGTGCGGCACGCAACCGCCGAGCCGAGCAGGCTGGCTGCCTTCTGGCTTGCACTTGTCCTTGCGCTCGGGCTCGCCGTCGCCCCCGCTTCCTTTGCGGCGCCGTGCAAGCTTGACAACGCTCCCGATGCCCGCTGGCGGGTGGCACGCGAGGGCGCTGTCGCCTGGCTACAGGACCCCTGCGGCAAGCGTTTCCTCTCGATTGGCGTCAACGTTCTGGATGGCGGCCTCTCGGGCGAGGGCCTGAACCGGCCGCATTACCATTGGCGGCACGAATACCCCTCGAAGCAGGCCTGGATCCAAGCGGCCCGTGCCCGATTGGAGGGCTGGGGTTTCAACTCGGCAGGCGCCTGGTCGCTTTCACCGGATGAACTCCGCCTGCCAGGCGTGATTGACCTCGAATTGGGGCGCACCGCGCGCTTCCATTGGTTCGATCCCTTCGATCCCGAGATGTCGGCGATCATGGACGCGACCGCGCGCCGTCTCACGGCACCCTGGCGCGGTTCGGCATGGCGGATCGGCTATTTCTCCGACAACGAGGTCGGCTGGTGGAGTGGCGCCCTCTTCACCTTTTATGCCGCCCAGCCGGCATCGAGTCATACCAAACAACGATTGATGCAGCTTTTGCGCCAGCATTACCACGACGATTGGCAGGCTTTTGTCGCCGATTTTGTGGTGATTGAGGGGCTGAAATCTTGGCAAAATCTGCTCGAGAACAAGCAGGCGGTGCGGCTTCGCATTGGCGGCGAGGGCGAGCGGGTGATCGCTGCGTGGACGGCGCTGGTGGCCGGGCATTATTACCGACTCTCGGCCGAGGCGATCCGCAAAGCTGATCCGGGGGCGCTTTATTTCGGTGATCGGCTACCGATCTACTACGATCCGGCGGCCGTGCGCGCTGGCCTGCCTTTCGTTGATGTGCTCTCTGTCAATTATAATCCGGATAGTCCCGACGGCTGGATCGCGCAGTATTTTTTCGATGGCCTGCGTCAGCTCACGGGCGGGAAGCCGATCCTGATTTCCGAATGGTTTTTTGCCGCCACCGAGAATCGCAGTGGCAATCGCAATAACGGACATCTGATGACAGTCGCGACCCAGGCCGAGCGGGCACGTGGTGCGGCAGCGGCGGCACGAAATTTTGCCTCGATTCCCGAAGTGCTGGGACTTCATTGGTTCCAGTACTACGATTATCCACAGGGCGGGCGAGCGGACAAGGAAGATTATAGCTTCGGCCTGGTGGATATCGCCGATCGCCCCTACGAGGATCTGGTGGCGGCGCTTGGCGCGGCGAACCACGCACTTGCGAATTTGCATGGTGCCGGCTCGGAGCCGCCGCGAGGGCACTCGTTGCCTCCGCGACAAGGACGCGACGGCTTCGTCCTGCCTTATGCGAGGATCAAACTGGAAGGGGAGTCGCTCGCCGACTGGCCCAAGCCGGCCTCACTTCTGCCGCCGCTGGTCGCCGAGCCCGGCGCCGTCGCGTTCGGAGAACTCTATGCGGCCTGGGACGAGCGTGGTCTCGCGGTCGCGCTGCTCGCGCAGGATTACGTCGATCTCGAGCTGCTGGAGGGCGAGGCGGAGTTCCCCTTGGCCGAGGCTTTCCGGGTAGAAATTGGCATAGACGCTGGCCCCGGCGTGCGATATTTCACGCTAGGGTTCATCCCACCGCGGCGTGCGGCGCGGGATTATCCGCCGATGACGCCGCGGCTTTGCCTCGGGGCCGCGGCTCTCGTATCGGCCGAGACCCCGGCGGCAAGGCGCAAAGAGCCAGCCTCCGTGGGGCACGCACGCCCAAAAGAGATCTGCGTCCCGGTACCAGGTGCCGAGGTGCGCTACTTCGGGGCCGACCAGCCGCGTATCGTTGCGGAAGCGCTCCTTCCCTGGCAGGCGCTCGGCCTCGACGGCCCCCCGACCTCACCTGACCTTCGGCTTGATGCGGTCGTATGGAGTTGGTTCAACGCCCGCTGGATATCGCTCTCGGGTCGACTGCCCGGGCAGGCATTGGCCGATTCTGCCGGCTGGTTCTCCGTCAGGCGGGGCCCGAAGCCGGGCGAGGACAGGGCCGGGTTCGAGACGCCAGCAAACAAAATAAAGGACCGCTGATCACGCAAGACGAGATGGTGCAAGCTCTCGGGCGGCTTGGCCCGCCGGCGGGAATCTGGGTAAAGGGGACGTGCGTTTAATTTCATGAGAAGAGTTTAGTTTTTTCGCGGGATGCCTGTGTATTTGCTCGCCGCCACGAAACCTGCGGCACGGCGAGGACTGTCGCTTGCCGTGCTGCTCGCCGCGATGATTGCGTGCGCGCGCCCGGAGCCCGACGAAGCGATGCTCGCCGACCAGCGTGGCCGCCCGCCCAACGTGCTGCTGATCACCGTCGACACCCTGCGCGCCGACCACCTCGGCGCGTACGGCTACCCCCGCCCGACCTCGCCCGAGATCGACGCTCTCGCTGCAGAAGGAGTCCTCTTCACCGACGCGCTCACGCCAGTGCCGACGACTGCCCCCGCATTGGCCGCGCTCTTGACCGGCCGCCATATCGACGAACACGGTGTGCGCGACAACCATGCCACATTGCCCGAGTCGCTGGCGACGATCGGCGAGGCCTTCGCCACCGCCGGTTACGAGACGGCTGGTTTCTACGGCAACGGCGCGGTGCGCGCTGGCTTCGGGCAGGGGCTTGGCGTCTTCGAGCCTTTCGGCCCGAACTGGTTTTTCGACGATTCGGCCGGCACGGCGAAGGCAATCGCGTGGTTGCGGCGCGCGAAGCAGCCGTGGTTTTTGTGGCTGCATTATATGAATCCGCACGGGCCGTATCGCTCCTCCCCCCCTGAGCGCAGTGCGGGTCTCACCTTCCCGGATACGCCGGAACTCGTTCGCCAGCTGCCGCTTGCGCCAGGAAACTACGCTTTGCAGGCGATCCCGAAGTACCAACGCCTGCGCGACCAGACCCGGATCGTCGATTATCTGCGGCGCTATGACGGGGAGATCATCGGGACCGACCTGGAAATCGGCGCTCTGCGTCGCGAACTGGAGGGGTCTGGGCTGCTGCGGCGAACATTGATTGTCTTGACGGCGGATCACGGGGAAAGTCTCGGCGAGGAGGGTTACTACTTTCAGCACGGACATTTCCTGAACCAGGCTTCTCTGCGCGTGCCCTTGATCCTGAGCCACCCACTTCTGCCGCAGGGTCGACAACTCGATCTGCCGGTATCCCTGCTTGATGTTTTTCCGACTGTCGCGACCTTGGCCGGTCTGCGGCGGCCGGAGGGTGGGGCGGGACAAGATTTGACGGCAGCGTTGCGGGATGGGGCGAGCGGGGCCGGGCCTGAAAGAGACCGCTCTCGTATGGCCTACACCGTGACCTCAGCCGGTCTCGTCTCGATTCGCCGCGGCCGCTTCGAGTTGCAGGGATCCTTTTCGCAAGGCGGCACGGCGGACAAGCCGGAGAATCTGAAGTTGCTGGACCACGCCAGTGCACCGCCGCAGAGCCTGCCGATTGGGTCGGAGCCTCAAATCCGTGCCGAGTTGCAGCGCGAGCTGCGGCTTGGCGCCCGGCAGGTCCGCCGACCTCCGCCTGGGGCAAGCGCGCCGAGCGGGCGAAAGACCCGGGCCGCTGACGAGAAGCGCCTGCGGGCCCTCGGGTATATAGATTGACGAGGGCAGCATCTTGAAGGCAACGCCTGCGGTAAGCGGCTGGCACTTCAGAGTCCGCACGATTTGAAGGCCGCGCATCCCTCCGCTCGCAGTGTCGGGCAGCGGCCTGACACTCAAACCTAAGGCTGCGTGCGATCCGAGGGCCGCGCATCCCTCGATGTTGGTGTGTTCAAATACAGGATTAGAAGAGCGAGTGTTTGACTCAACGGGGCATTCGACCCCGCCTGCAGCGCTGCCCCAGGTTCTCCTCGCTGCGGGCCTTATCGGTTGCGTCCGTAAGCCCGTCCAGATTCAAATCGTACCAACTCGAAAGGCCGCCCCCGGTCGTCGCGAAGGTCTCCCATTCGGCGAGATCCTCGGCGTTGACCACCAGATCCAGGTTGCCGTCGCCCTCGCATTGCACTTGGCCGCGCCCGATCGCGTCCAGCTTTCTCCCCAGCGCGCGGGGGTGCCGCTGCTCGCGCTTCGCCATGGTGCGCCCGTCGAGCAGGTCGTCACCCTGGCGGTCGAGCTTCGGCAGGACCCGACCCTCGTCGATCTGATGGAGTTCTTCGCTCTCGATCTGCACACAGACGTTGTTTGTCGCGTCGTAGTCGTAGGTCGAATTTTGCACCAACTTGAAATTCACGTTCCTCAGCCCGACCGCGGCCTGAGGCTGGATCGATACGGGAGTGCCGCCGTGATCGGCCAGCCAGACGTCGACCTCATAAAATGGGTGAGCCTGTCGCAGGAATACCGCTGGTACTGGGATCCGTCGCACCCGCGCCCCACCAGACGCCGGCATTATCCTCGCAGACGCTCTTGCTCACCGGGATATGCGAACAACTGCTGCTCATCACGCAGGGACCGTTCAGGGCGCCATCAGCCTGCAGGTTGAGCCCCACCTGGGTATAGTTCCAACTGCGCAGGCTGCGCTGCTTCGGGTTCTCAAGGTAGGGCAGCATCGCCACCGAATCGATCGGCCAATGCACGCTTTGGTGCACGTTGTTGCCGGCGATTTCGACGAACAATTCGTAGACGTCGGCAATATTTGTCCTATGCGTGACGTCACGGTAGCGCGCATCGCCAAGTGGACCCGCCGCGATCAGCGGCGTGCAGACGCCTGTCTGGCAGGCGGTTCCCTTTGCCCGGGTCACCTCGACCGTCGGGGTTGTTGCCTTGCAGGGAGAGGTGGAATTTTCCGAAAAGCGCGCTTTCGTAGCCGCTCTGCTTGAGCAGCTTCGGAGTGGTGATGTCGAACGAGGACACCATCGAGTTCGCCAGATCGGCGGGCCCCAGCGCTCCATAGAGATTGCTGCGGAAGGGGAAGCGGCCTTCGAAGAGCAGCGCGCGGCTCGGCGAGCAGGCGGGCATCGACCAATGGTGGCGAAAGCGCACGCCGGCCCCGGCGATCTCCTCGATGTTGCTCAGGGCGGGTGGCGTCAAGCCGCCATAGCCAAAGGACTGCATCTGATCGATGCCGAGATCATCTATGACGATCAGCAGGATGTTGGGGGGGCTGGGTGGCCGTGGCAGGGGCCACCGACAGCAGTAGCCCGCTGCAGAGCAGGGCTGCGGTCGCAGCAGTTTTGAGGGACGGCGAGGTAATCCGCATCCTTCTATTGTCCGCAGGGCACTGGTGGCGGGCAAGGGAGAAAATCTCTCCGGCAAGTGGTGTTGGGAAAGGGCCACGAGCAGCCGGGCGCAGGGTCAAACTTTTTCGGCGCAGAGGCCGATGGCTCTTCGCGCCAGGGGAAAGGGCCACGAGCAGCCGGGTGCAGGGTCAAACTCCAAGGCGTCCGCGTTGATTAGGAAGAGGCGCTCAATCTTCGCTGGCGCGCCGCCGCTGTCGCACCGCCTCGGCCAGTGTCGCGAGCAGTCCGGCCGTATCGTCCCAGCCGATGCAGGCGTCGGTGACCGAGACGCCGCGAGCGAGACCTTTGCCGGGAACGAGATCCTGGCGGCCGGCGTGCAAGTGGCTCTCGATCATCACGCCGGTGATCCGAGCATCACCTGCGGCAAGTTGTGCAGCGACCACTTCGCCAACAGCGATTTGACGATCGTGTCGCTTTTCGGAATTGGCGTGCGACAAATCAATCATCAGATGCGGTGCCAGTCCGGCGCGGCCCAGGTCGCGACAGGCGGCCTCGACGCTCTCGCGGTCATAGTTGGGTTTTGGCCCGCCGCGCAGGATGATATGGCAATCCTCGTTTCCCGCCGTCTCGAAGATCGCCACATCACCGGCCTTGTCGATCCCGATGAAGGCATGCGACGCGGCGGCCGCGCGCAGCGCATCCACCGCCATCCCGATCGATCCATCTGTGCCATTTTTGAAGCCGACGGGGCACGACAGACCCGAGGCGAGCTGGCGATGGGTTTGCGATTCGGTGGTGCGTGCGCCGATCGCACCCCACGCGATCAGGTCGGAAATGTATTGGGGCGAGAGCAGGTCGAGAAACTCCGTACCGCAGGGCAGGCCGATCCGGTTCACGTCGAGCAGCAATTGACGGGCCAGGTGGAGGCCCTCGGCGATGGCGAAGCTGCCGTCGAGGTGGGGATCGTTGATGAAGCCTTTCCAGCCGACCGTGGTGCGGGGCTTCTCGAAATAGGCCCGCATGACGACGACAAGATCCTGCTCGTGCCGCGCTGCCGCTTGGCGCAGCCCGGCGGCGTATTCGAGGGCCAGCTCGGCATCGTGGATCGAACACGGCCCCACCACCGCGATCAACCGGTCGTCGGCGCCGTGCAGCACACGGTGGATCGCCTGTCGGGCCGTTGCCACGGTCGCCAGGGCAGCGGCGTCCATCGGCAAGGCGGTGATGATCTCCCCCGGCGCCGGCAGCGGTCGGATGCGGGTGATGCGCAGGTCGTCGGTATGCGTGTTCATGCGGAACTTCTGTGTCGCTTTCCGAACCCCGCCTGTCCAGCCGCGCTTCAGCCGCCTGTTGCGTAGGGATGTTTTTTCGGCTCCTTCGGTTGGGTTCTGAGGACGTTGCGGCGGGGACCCCCGGGCGGCCTTCGGGGGAGGACGGTGAAGTGGCTCTGGCTCTCGAACGCGCCAAGTGGAAGCCACGGGCCTGGCGAGGGTGTCAATGCGCAGGCCTCCGCCGGCCACCGAGCTCTCGAACGCGACGCATGCGAGAAGGACAGATGACCAAGCCCTCTGCGCCGAGCCGACTCTGGTAGGCTGCGCGCCGTGAGTTCGCCGCAAATCATCATCGTGGGCGGCGGAGCTGCGGGATTCTTTGCTGCGATCACCTGTGCCGAGGCGGCACCAGACGCCCGCGTCGTGCTCCTGGAGAAGGGGCCGCAGTTCCTCAGCAAGGTCCGCATCTCGGGGGGTGGCCGCTGCAACGTGACGCATGCCTGCTTCGACGCGCGCGAGCTTGCGACCCGCTATCCGCGGGGCGATCGCGCTCTGATCGGTCTCTTCAAGCGATTCCAGCCGCAAGACACTCTCGACTGGTTTGAGGTGCGCGGCGTAGGGTTGAAGACGGAAGCCGATGGGCGGATGTTTCCGACCACCGACAGCTCGCAGACAATTATTGAATGTCTTGTTCGTGCGGCACGCGATGCCGGCGTCGAGCTTCGGAATAACTCCGGCGTTGCCTCGATCGGGCATCGTCAGGGGGGTGGTTTCGATGTGCGCTTGACAAGCGGCGAGGGGCTCGCGTGCGATCGCCTGCTGCTTGCGGCGGGCGGCTGCCGCGTCGCGACGGTGGGACAGTTGATTTCATCGCTTGGGCATACCGTCGAACCTCCAGTGCCCTCGCTCTTCACGTTCCACATCGAGGCGGCGTGGCTGCGGGTGTTGCCCGGCATTTCGGTCGGACTCGTCGAGGCGAACGTACCCGGTTCGGCTCTGCGCGAGCGGGGCCCCCTGCTGGTCACACATTGGGGTTTGAGTGGCCCCGTGGTGCTGCGCCTCTCGGCGTGGGGGGCGCGCGAACTGGCGGCGCGGGCGTATCGCTTCCCGCTGCAGATCAATTGGCTGCCGCAGATCAGCAGCGCAGCCCTGGGTGCAGAGTTTCAGCAACGCAAGCAAAGACACCCGGCGCGGATGATCGTCAACTCACCGTTGCCTCCACTGCCCGCGCGGCTCTGGGAACAGCTCGTGCTGCTGGCGGGGATCAAGCCAACGACACGATGGGCGGAGGTGTCGGCGGCGGCCCTGCATGGATTGATATTGCAAATGACACGGACGGAGCTCCCCGTCACCGGCAAGAGTCTGAACAAAGAAGAGTTCGTGACCTGCGGCGGCGTGCGGCTGGGCGAGCTGGATTTCCGGACGATGGAGAGCCGCGTCTGTCCCGGTCTCTACCTGGCCGGCGAGATGCTCGATATGGACGGCATCACGGGCGGCTTCAACTTCCAGGCGTGCTGGACGACCGGGTGGATCGCCGGGCGGGCGATGGCGAGTGGCAACTCGCCGGCCTAAAAACGCACCCAATCAAGTGGTACGTTTTCAGGCCGATTGAGTTGGTGTGAACGCCTTCGCTAGTTGATTTGCATGATCAGCGTGTTGACACGGACTTCGTGCTCGGCGAGTTCCACGAAGAGGCGGACCCGCTGGCTCTCGGTGATCAAGCCGCGCGCGGCCAACCAGGCAAACTTTTCGCGCCAGAGCTCGATATCGGCCAGACCTTGACTGACCCGGGTTACGGCCAGCTCGTTGAGGCCGCGGAGCAGGGTCTTGCGGGCAGCGGTGAAGCGCTTCGAGAGCGCGAAGAAGCCGCGCGAGAACAAGCGGGGATTGATGTAGGTGCCAGGCTCGGCCGCCACGATCTGCACGTAGACCGCTGATTCGATTGCTCGGCAATGCGCAATTTCGAGCGGCGAGCCGGCGTCCTCGCATTGGCAGTCGTTACCCACCCCGTTCCCATCCTTGTCGCCCTGGCTCAGGTTGAACAGGATGCCGCAGTTGTCGCAGGCGTCGCCGAAGCCATCCGATTCCCAGTCAAGCTGCGAAGGGTCGTACTCTGCAGGGCAGACATCGCAGACATCGCCCACCTGATCGAGGTCTTCGTCCTCCTGGGCCCCGTTGGCGTCCGCCTCGCAATTGTCGCAGGCGTCGCCCACGCTGTCGGCGTCGGTGTCGGCCTGGGACGGGTCAGAGTCCACCGGGCAGATATCGCAGGTATCGCCCACGGTATCGCTGTCGGCGTCGTCCTGATTGGCGTTGAAATCGGCGGCGCAGTTGTCGCAGGCATCGCCGGCATCGTCGCCATCAGTGTCGGTCTGCGCATCGTTGGCGTCGGCAGGGCAGTTGTCGCAGACGTCGCCAGCGCTGTCACCATCGCCATTTGCCTGACCTGCATTTGACACGAAGACGCAGTTGTCAATATTATTATCAATATTGTCGCCGTCGGGGTCGCCGTCACAGACGTCGCCTTGACCATCCCCATCGAGATTCGCCTGATCGGAATTGGCGTCGGCTGGGCAGTTGTCACAAGCGTCACCGAAGCTGTCGCCGTCCGCATTGCCCTGCGTTGGATTGGCTGTGGCCGTGCAGTTGTCGCAAGCGTCGCCGACGAGATCGGCGTCGCCGTCGCTTTGCAGGGCGTTGGAGTCGGTGGGGCAGTTGTCGCAGACGTTCCCCGTGCCGTCGGCGTCGCCATCGGCCTGGTTCAGGTTGGCGTCGGCAGGGCAGTTATCGCAGGCGTCACCTGGGCCGTCGTTGTCGGTATCGGTTTGGGGCGTGTCGGAGGCGGCCGGGCAGATGTCGCAGGCGGCGTCCACGCTATCGCCATCGGGGTCGGTCCCGAGGTCGGCATCAAGCGGGCAGGAGTCGCAGACGTCGCCGAGTTCGTCGGTATCGCCGTCGGCCTGATCGAGGTTCGAATCAGCAGGGCAATTGTCGCAGGCATCGCCGATAGCGTCGCCGTCGCCGTCTTGCTGGCCCACGTTGGCGGTTGAAGTGCAGTTGTCGCAGACGTTGCCGATCGTATCGCCGTCGCCGTCGGCCTGGTTCGCATTCGAGTTGGCGGGGCAGTTGTCGACGCAATTGGCAGTGCCGTCAGAGTCGCCATCGGTATCGGCGACGCCGCAGCCGCAGACGCCAAACGCGGTCTTGGTGTTGTCGGCGGGGCAGTTGTCGTTGCAATTGGCGGTGCCGTCAGAGTCGCCATCGGTATCGGCGGTGCCGCAGCCGCAGATGCCAGGCTCGGTTTTGGCATTGTCTGCGTCGCAGTTGTCGAGGCAATCGGCCGTACTGTCGGAGTCGGAATCCGTATCGGCGACGCCGCAGCCGCAGACGCCGGCGGCGGTCTTGTTGCTGTCGATGGGGCAGAGGTCGTTGCAATTGGCGGTACCGTCGGAGTCACCGTCGGTATCGGCGGTGCCACAGCCGCATTGACCTACGGCGATCTTGGTGTTGTCGGTGGGGCAGAGGTCGTTGCAATTGGCGGTACCGTCAGAGTCGCCGTCGGTATCGGGGAGGCCACAGCCGCACTGGCCTGCTGCGATCTTGGCGTTGTCAGCCGGGCAGACGTCGTTGCAATTGGCGGTGCCGTCAGAGTCGCCGTCGGTGTCGGCAACGCCGCAGCCGCAGACGCCAGGCGCGGTTTTGGCATTGTCGGCGGGGCAGTTGTCGTTGCAATTGGCGGTGCCGTCAGAGTCGCCATCGGTATCGGCGGTGCCGCAGCCGCAGA
>VFKT01000301.1 GCA_009885395.1 Deltaproteobacteria bacterium
GTTCTCGACCTGCGGAATATCCATCGGCGCGTTGCCTTGCGTGCGCGGCGACCACACCGATCCATTCGCGATCGAAGTCCCGGCGACCCAGGAGGGCCAACGCGCGGCATGCCATTGGTCGAGATAGCTCTGCGCGACACCTTCACAACGCTCCACGGTCGCGGCGGCGCGCACCCCAGGAGACTTCGGCGGTCGAACAGCCGTTCATATTTCCTATCCCCGCGCGTGGCAGCCCTGTATACCACCGATGCTCAGTTGCTCCCTTCCCAGAGCGACTTCGTGCGCGGGACGCAAGCGATTGGTCAGTTCTGGCAGGCTGTCTTCGACTCCGGCGTCAAGGGAGTGTCACTGACGACTGTGGAGGTGGAAAGCTGCGGGAACACAGCGCATGAGGTCGGAAAGGTCGAGCTCCGAGGTGCGGACGGTAAGATACTCGATCAAGCAAAGTACGTCGTCGTCTGGAAGAAGGATGGCGGTAGCTGGAAACTGCATCGTGACATCTGGACGACGAGCGTCGTTCCAGCCAAGAGGTAAGGGTCTCTCGAATGGCACTCACCTGCCGCGCATGTGGAGCCGATAACCCGGCAAGCAAGAAGTTCTGAGGCGAGTGCGGCGTGGCGCTGGGGGAAGTCGAAGCTCCGAGGGACCTGGAAGGGGAGGACCACTGAGGCCGAGCTGTGTTACCATTCCTCCCCTTGTCTGAGCGACGGATCCGAAGGAGCAGTGAATGCGAACGTACGACATGACGGCAGTGATCTGGAAGGAAGCGAATGGCTACGTCTCGAAGTGTCCGGAAACCGGTGTCGCCAGTTGTGGTGACACGCCGGAAGAGGCCCTGCGCAATCTGAAAGAGGCTGTCGAGCTGTACCTGGAAAACGCCAAACGCCTGGGCATTCTGCGAGAGATCCAGGACACCCTCGACGCCCCCGGAAAGTTCACCACATCCTTCGCGGCTTCGGTGCGATGAGCAAACTGCCGGGGCTCTCGTCCGATGAGGTCCTCTAGGCGCTGCGCAAGGTCGGATTCGTCTACGCTCCCAAGCGGGGCAAAGGTAGCCACACGGCGTTGTGTAGAACCGATGCCAGCGGCAAGACGTGGCTGGTGATCGTTCCCAAGCGACGAGATCTGCCGCAAGGGACGTTGCGCGCCATCATCGAGCAGGCGGGCCTGACGCGCTCGGAGTTCCTCAAGCTGCTCTGAGGGATGGCTCGGGTAGGTACGATATGCGCTGCTCTGCTTGTGGGGTGATAGACGCCATAAAGGCTCGATTGCGGGATCTGGTTCCGCCGACAACCCGGGGATGAACGCAACCTCGAAGGTGGCCGGGACCACCTTCTTCGACCCCGCTTCGGTTCAGAGGAGCAGTCGTGAGCAAGAAGACCAGGAAGCGCAAGCTGCGGGCCCGCCGCAACAAGGCCAATCACGGCAAGCGCCCCAACGTCGGGCGCCGCTGACCGAGGCTGACCCGATCGGGCGGTCGACCTCGACCCGCTCGACGCGTCCGCGCCGCGGGTCATGAGCAAGAGCCCGATGGCCACGACCGGCACCAGCGTGAGACTGATCCCGATCGCGAGCTGATCACTCGTCTCGTCCGGGTGCATGTGGCCGAAGTGATAGATGGTGTGGAGTGCTCCCGTGACGATCCAGCCGGCCAAGGTTGCACGTACCAGCGGCATGCTCAAGCTGACGATCGCCCACACCGTGATCACCACGAGCGCCAGGTTGAGTTCGCCGACGTCACGCACGAGATGCTCGTTGAACGGCCCGTCCGCCGAGATCCAGTGGCGGCCACCCCCGGGGAAGTCGGTGTAGAACGACTTCGGAGCGAAGGCGGCCCACCCACCGACAACGGCGGCGCCGATCGCGAGGAACGCCAACCCGATCCGCAAGATTCGGTCTCGCATGGTCATCTCTGCTCCTTCCGAGCGGCGGCCTCGGTCGTCAAACCGACTCCTGCATCCGCGTAACGGGGGGACCATCCGGTTGCGGCGCAAAACTTATCGTTCGACACGCGCTGGGAGGCGACCAATGCGTCCGCCGCCGCACCTCCGGCCAGCCGCACGAGCCACGCCGGCGTCGGCGTCGGCGGCTTGACCCCGAACGCACTCGCGAACGCGCCGAGGTACTCGCCGCGCCGCATCGGAACCCCGTCGGTCACGTTGTAGATGCCGGTATCGATGCCGAGGGCCGCGACGACCGCAGACGCGGCATCGTCGCAATGGATCGACGCCATGTACCCCTCGCGCGCCCCCGCGATCGACGACCTTCGGAACCGAGCGAGCTTCAGTGCTTCGTCGGTACCCCGGTTCCCGATGCCCCCGTAGAACAAGCCAAATCGCAGCACGACCGCGGTGCCACCTCCGTCGGAGAAACCGAGGGCGATCTGCTCGCCTTCGACGGTCGACGTGAGCAACCCCAGATCGGGGATGAGGGGCGACTCCTCGTCGATCCACGCTTCACCCCCGTCCTGGTAGAGGAAGGTGACCGATTCCTTGAGGAATCGCAGCGCACCGGTCGCTCGCGCCGCGGCGACCAGGTTGCGGGTGGCGTCGACTCGCAACCGATTGTGCGTCGCCCACCCCTTGGGCCTGGCCGCCTTGGTCATCGACGGAACGTTGGTCGCGAGGTGCAGTACCACCTCATAGCCAACGACCTCGCGCAGCACCGCGTCCGCGTCGAAGAGATCCACGGCAACGGGCTCCGCGCCGTGGGCAGGGAGTTCCACCGCGGCCTCCTCGCGACGACACACCGCCCGCACATCGTGTCCCGCCGCGATCAGCAGTGGGACGAGGGGACGACCGAGCACCCCGGTTGTTCCCGTCACAAACACCTTCATGCGAATACCTCCTTGAGCCATGTCGTGCCCAAGGCGAGCGCGGCCGGTGGCGCGTCATGCGCAACCGTGCGCACGAGATCTGCGATCGTGACGGAACGCAACGACGCGCGCCATGCCTGATCCGCGGTACTCATGACGCGGTGGGTGATAGACGCCATAAAGGCCCGATTGCGGGATCTGCGCCTTGATTGCGGACCTGCCCCAGGAGCCTCCGGAGGCCTTGTAGGGTGAGCACGAAGCCCGGGGCAAGGGTTTTCGGGTAGGAATTGGCGCGGCGCTTCTTTCCGTCCGTCTTGATGTCGTCGACCTTCACGCGTCCGCTCTGTTCTTCCCGCTTGATCGCGCCGGTCATGTGCTTTTTGAGGTACGCCGTCCCATTCTCAACGAAGATCCGGACCTGGAAACCGGTCACCGTGCCCTTGGAGCGGAACTCCTCTCGCACCTGCGCGGCCAGCACTGTCGTTGGATCGACCTCGAAGAGAACCATCTGGCTTGGGTTGGTAGCGTCGGAGAACCGAAAGGGGCTGACCCGGTGGATGACCGCAGGGCCGGCAAAACAGCTCACCTTGATTCGCGAGTTCAAGTACCCGAAAGACGAGGAAGGGCACGCCAAGGCGGTCTACCACCGCGAGGCGATCGGCGCCGTGATCGCCTCAATGGAGCCTTCCCCACGGGCGCTCGCCGGATGCCCACTGGCTGGAACGAGTTGCCCTTCCGTCGGCCGCGCCCGGAGCGCAGAATGCCGACCTGCTCGCGGCGATATCCTCTTGAGCGGATCTGGAGATTTGGAGTTATGTGTGATTGGCCGGGATTCCGGCAATGTGCAAGAATCCCGGCCAAGTAGAGGTCCCCCCGATGTCCAACGCGAAAGAGGAACTTACCAAGCTCGTTCAGGAGCAACCCGAGGACAGCACTCTAGAGGAGATCATCCGTGAACTCGCATTTCGACTGATGGTCGAGCGTGGCTTGGCGGACTCCGACGCTGGGCGGGTCACATCGAACGACGAGATGGCGCGGCGCATCCGGTCATGGACACACTGAACTGGACCGATGAGGCGCAGCGGTGGCTACGCGACATCTTTGACTACATCGCTGCCGACAACCCATCGGCGGCCGCCCGAACCATCGGCGGGATCTACGAGAGCGCCCAGGTCCTCAGTACCTTCCCAGAGATTGGCCACAGGTACTTCGCATCTACTCGCAATGTCCGAATTCTTCTCTACGGCCACTACCGAATCGCCTATCTCATCAAGGCGGACCGCAACATCGACATTCTTGGCGTTTTCCACGGGGCGCTCGACATCAAGCGCTTCAATCTCTAGTGCGCCGCACATAACTATTCACTCAACTGGACGGCCGGCCGCGCGTGGCGTTCTTTGCCGGCGACACCTGCAGCCGCCAATTACTTCAGTCGTTATGCCTCTAACCCGCATTATTCATGAACAGCAAGCCTGAGGCCGACCGAGGCGGTAGGGTGGGTTTTTCGGGAGCACATTTCCGGAGGGTGGCCTGGTCGGGGGCATGCGGGCGTTGGATCGGAGTTTTTCCGGGACAAACGAACCAGAAATGACCTCGACGGGTCGGCTGTGGGCGCACCCTTCCCGTCACCGACGTGCGGTGGGGGATTCTTGCACAGCCTTGAGCGGAAAACTGGAGCCTACGGAGACAGCGCACCGCAGGCCTGAGCGGCTTCGAGCCACTCGCTGCGCCACGGATGGTTCTCAGCCA
>VFKT01000138.1 GCA_009885395.1 Deltaproteobacteria bacterium
AGCGTCTGTTCGCGCTCGTCGTGGCCACCGCCGACGCCGGCCCCACGGTGGCGCCCGACCGCATCGATCTCGTCGATGAACACGATGCACGGCGCGTGCTTCTTGGCCTGCTCGAACATGTCGCGCACGCGGGCGGCGCCGACGCCGACGAACATCTCGACGAAATCCGAACCCGAGATCGAGAAGAAGGGCACCCCGGCCTCGCCGGCGATGGCCCGCGCAAGTAGCGTTTTTCCAGTACCTGGAGGGCCCACCAGAAGGACGCCCTTCGGGATTCGCCCACCCAGCTTGGTGAACTTTTTGGGATCCTTCAGAAAAGCGATGATTTCTTCGAGTTCTTCCTTGGCTTCCTGGATGCCGGCTACGTCGGCAAAGGTGTTCTTCTCTGCCGCTTCGTTGAGCAAGCGCGCCCGACTCTTGCCGAACGACATCGCCTTGCCACCACCGGTCTGCATCTGCCGCATGAAGAAGATCCAGACGCCGACGAGAAGCAGCATCGGAAACCACTGCACCAGCAAGACCAGATACCAAGGGTCGCCATCCTCGGGCTTGGCCTGGATGCGAACCTTCCGCTCGCGCAGGCGCGAAACCATTTTTTGGTCGCCCGGATCGTAGGTGGTGAAGCGTTGGCCGCTGGAGAGCTCACCCTCGATACGGCGTCCCTGAATCGTCACCTGAACGAGATCGCCCCGTTCAAGCGAATCCGAGAACTCGCTGTAATCGACCTCTGGCAGGGGTGTTTCGGTTCGACCGAAGGCCTGGAAGAGAAAGAGCAGCAAGAGCCCAAGGACCAGCCAGAGGGCAAGATTTCGAGAAAATTGATTCAAACCTGAACTCGGCAAGGCGCGTGCCTCCGCTTGCGGCGTATCACAGGCCCGGGAATGCGGCAAAGCGGCCTTCGAGGCGCAGCACCAGGGCCTGCCCCCGACCTTGCCAGACCCGATCCGCAGCACTCCCGACGTCTTCCACCCAGAGGATATCGGTCCCGTCCTCGACGACCAGCAGCCCGGCTCGCCGATCGCGCGGCACCCGACGGTCGATCAGCAGGGCGGAAAGCTTCCGGCTCCCACCGTGCAATCGCAGGCGATCGCCAGCTTTGGGGTGGCGCACCCGAAGGAAAGCCGTCGCCGGACAGTCGAGCACCGCGATTTGCGCGCTGGCTTCGGGTGGTTCGGTCTCGATCTGTGCCCGGATCCGCGCCCCTGCCGTCAGAGTCACCACACCCGGAAGATCCAGCCGGGCGCCTTCCGGAGGGAGATCCGCCGCCCTCACCTTCCCGACAATCATTGATTCATAGCGGCGGATCAAGGCCCATCCGGCCCCGATATCGACCCGACCGCTGGGCTTTTCGCTCCCGGCCAATTGCACACCGGCGGCGATCTGCCGTCGGTTGGCCCGTGGCCCGGGCAGTTCACGCACCAGCCAATGTTGCAATAAACCGCCGGCGTCGGCGCCCGCGGCGCGCAGGACCAGAACCGGCAGGGGCTCGCCCGGCGCTGGAAGGCGCGGCGCCAGGCTCTCGCCGACAAGCCGTTTTTGTTGTTCGAGATCCTCGGCGAGCCGGGCCAGCCGCTCGACCACGTCCACGCCCAACACCGCATCGGCAAGCGGCAACAACCGTCGCCGGACCCGGTTTCGCAGCCGATCGTCGCTGGCGTTGCTGGCATCCTCGACGTGCGGGATCCCGAGTTCGTCGAGGCGCCGGTGCAGGTCGGCACGCCGCACGCCGAGCAAGGGCCTGCAGAAGCCGTCCAGCCGGCGCGGCTGCATACCGGCCAGCGTTGCCGGGCCGCAGCCCCGAGCAAGCCGCAATAACACGGTTTCGGCCAGATCGTCGCGGGTATGGGCCAGGCAGATCGAAGTGGCGCCGACCGCCCGAGCGACGCGGGCGAGCGCGCTCTCCCGTTCGATCCGACAGCGGGCCTCAAGATTCCCCCGCTTCCCTTCCTCAGAAGACGCACCAAGCAGCAGAAATCCGGGCAAGCCAAGCCCCCGCGCCAGCGTCGTCGCGAAGAGCGCGTCGCGCAGACCGGCCCGGCCACGGGTGTGATGCTCGACGTGGACCACCACCACCGGTCCCGTTCCGACGGCGGCCAGCGCCACCAGGAGCCCTGTCGAATCGGCCCCTCCTGAGACACCCACCACGACGGCAGCCCCGGGTGCGACTCCGACCGAACCCAGCCGTGCCGCAAGTTCGGGCACCGGGCCCTCGCCCGGGCGCGGGGAGCGACGATCGTCCTGTCCGACCAGAATCATCGCTTCCCCGAGCCTCCGGGCCGATGGCGGGTACGGGTAGTGGCGACGGGCAGAATTGAACTGCCGACGCGGGGATTATGAGACCCCTGCTCTACCAACTGAGCTACGTCGCCCGTTGAGCCGGCGAGAGGTAACAACGGACTGGGCCGGTGTCGACCAGTCCTCAAGCGCTTGCGTCCGCCGGGCTGAGTGGGTGGAGGGCTTCCCGCACGTCCTGGGGTTGGAGATCAAGCGAGTGCCGCCGGCCCTTGAGAACTTCCCCTCGGCTGAGGTCGAACGCACTCAGCCAGCCTCCATGCGTCGCCCGATCGCCGGCGCCCGCATCCGACCACAGCAGCAGCCGTTCGAGCTCGCGGACGCAGCCGCGCACATCGCCGATGCAGAGCAACCGTCCTGCACCCGTTTTGCTCAACTCCCCGGACCACCGCCAAGCAAGCGCAAAAGAAGGTCGCGGTCGCACAGCGCCTCGAGCGCGGCGCCGTAGGGGTCGACCGTGCCGGCGCGCACCCGCTCGCCGATCGCCTCGAGGTGGCCGTCGCTGACGAGCCGATCGAGACGGTTCGCAATTTCGTCACGCAAGATGTCGCGCCACTCGGCCTCGCGAGCTTCTGCGGTATCGCGTGGAGCGGCTACCGCGGCATGGGCATCGATTTGTTCGAGCAACTCGGCGATCCCGACCACGTTTGAAGCCTCGGTCAAGAGGACAGGCACATCCCATCCGGTGCTGGCGCGCATATGGAGCATCGCCTGAAGCTCATTTCTGAGCCGACGGGCGCCATCACGATCGGCTTTGTTGACCACAAAAAGGTCAGCGATTTCGAGCAACCCGGCCTTCATCACCTGGATGGTGTCACCGGCCTCGGGAACCAATATGACGAGGGTGCTCTGAGCAATCTTCATCACATCGAGTTCGGTCTGACCGACGCCGACGGTTTCGATGATCACGACATCAAAACCAAAAGCATCAAAGAGATGAACAACGTCGCGAGTCGCCCGCGCCAGCCCGCCATGGCGACCGCGGGTGGAGAGGCTGCGAATGAACACCCCCTCGTCCAGAAAATGTTGCTGCATCCGCACCCGGTCGCCAAGGATGGCCCCGCCCGAAAAGGGGCTCGAGGGATCGACCGCAACCACGCCGACCCTCTGACCGCGTGCCCGCAGGAGCCCGAGCAGGCCATCGACAATAGTTGATTTCCCGG
>VFKT01000175.1 GCA_009885395.1 Deltaproteobacteria bacterium
AACCGGAGTTAATCTGTTGACGACCGTGCCGTCGCCGAGCTGCCCCTTCAAGTTGGCGCCCCAGCACTTCAGGCCGCCTGAGGACGTGAGCGCGCAGGTGTGATCAGCTCCTGCTGAAACCGCCGCGACGCCGCTGCTCAGCCCGACGACGGCGACCGGCGTTACGCTGCCGGTAGTCGTGCCGTCGCCGAGCTGGCCCTGCGAATTGGCACCCCAGCATTATCAGGCCGCCGCCGTAGGCGATCGCGCACGTAGAAGCCTTGCCTGCGGCAACCGCATCCCGTGCCGCCGCGCCGGCCCCCGCCGGAAGCAGGAGTACCGCCCCCAGCAGCAGGGCAGCGCGCGTTGCGATCGACCCCAGTCTCGACCGCGGGAGTGTGCGGGGCAAGGCGGCGGATGGGCTGGCGAGTCGCCGCGTCGACGGCCCTTGGCACACGACGGGTTGGTGAGCAGTCAAGGCGGGGGGCAGGGTCGAGTTCATCAGGGTTCTCCGATGCAAGCAGGGGTGATCGTAGGCGCCAGAAACGCCCGATTCGGGAAAGTAGCAGCTATCGGAAGGTGGCGGCAAGCCCCCCCCCCGGCCGTATACGGTAGGTAACCACCGCCCATCGCGATCGTTGCGGTTGAAGCGTTCGAACTCAACGACAGCGGGGCTCGATTTCGGCGAATAGGGCGGTTATCTTTCCTATACGCCGCCACTGTTTGCCGCTGAAGCACGCAAACAAACTAATGGCGAACCAGTCGAACCTGCTGCGCAATTTCGTCGAGGTGCGCTTCCCATGTTCCGCAGCAACCGCCCCAAACGTCCAGATGGGGATATCGGCGTGCCAGCTCACCCATCTCTTGACCGAGTTCGTATGCGTCGCCGGCCTCAAGATGTCCCAGTTTGCAGAGGGAGATCTTGTCCATCTTCGCCGCGTTTGGTCTCAAGCTGCGTACCCTAAGAAACCAGTCTCCAGGCTCCAAAGCGGGCGAGAACTCGACGGGATGCGAGCAGTTGATACCGTAGAAATCAGGCCGAGCGTCCTGTGTACGTGCATCTACCTCTTCGATGGCCTCGCGGACAGTAGGACCCGACTGCAGCCGACTCGAGCTATCAAGTGTGAATGACAGTGAGACTGGGAGGTCAGCCTTGTGTGCTGCACGCGCGATTCCGACTGCTTCCTCTATGTTGTTGAGCGTCAAGGCACTGACCAGGTCAACTCTGGCGCTGCGAAGTGCTGCGATCTGCACGCTGTGGTAGTCCTCAGACTCTTCCGCTGAAATCGCACGATTGAGCGAATAAGCATCACCGCGGGGGCCTACAATGCCCGCGTAGAGAACCCCAGGAAGTTGAGAAGCGTACGGGTTCGCGACTTCGCGAAGGAACTCTATTGCCTGCAACTGCACATCCGCTAGAGCCGCATTTGAGTAGCCGAGCTTGTTAGCCCAGTCTGGACTCGCTCGATAGTCCAAGCCGCCCATCAGCGCCACGAACTGATGACGCGCAGCGGCCTCAAGGTAGCGCTGATACATGCCCCGGAGCTCTTTCATCGCCGATGGTTTGTTCAAGAGGGTGAACATGGCGAAGTCTGGCAGGTCATGGCCAAACTTGTACATGATCTCGGTCTCTTGTCCGCCTTCGGTTAGGTAAAAAACGCCTTGTTTCTGAGTAGGGAAGCGCATCGTTGTCTCCAATACTTGTCGAGCGACTTTCGCTGGGTGCCTTGTGACACCTGACGTCGCGATAGAGTTTCTGGACTCATTTTTTGGATCGCTAGCGAAAGCGCACTCATCCACAGTTGATCTTCTGAGTTAAAAAATGGCGGTTTCTGGTCCTTTTTTCTCTTATGCCGCTTTCTCTGGGCCGTCAACAGAGTTTCGTTTGAGGTCACGGCCGAGGGCGGCAACGAGGACGGGCAGGTCGGCGTAGCCGCGAACGCGGCGGAAGCCGAGGGGGCACGGACAACTGCAGCGCCGACCCAGCGCAGCAACATGGCGCCGCCCTGCCAGCGTTTCACCTTGCTCGAAAAAGGAGGCGCTGCAGCATCCGCGTGTCTGCCGAAGCGTGCGCCCAGGTGCCGTCCGTCGGCTGCACCTCGACTCGATCCGAGGGATCGACCGAAGGAAAACGTCGCTTTTGCGTCCTCGGCGGGTTGGCATACGATATGCTCAAGTTTTCCGGCAGGAGGATGACGACCATGACGATGCTGACCAACCTGCCCGGAATGATGATCTTCTACGATTTCCCGCTGGCCCTGGTGGCGGCGGCCCTGCTCGCACTCGCCGCCGCCGGCCTGGGCTTGAGTCTCGAACGCCGGCCCCGCGCGCTGCGGCACGAATCGCATGCGACCCCGGTTGTCCCGACCGCGGCCGCTGCCTAAGCTGAACGCAAGTCCTCGCCGCCGACGAAGGCCTTGTCGACCATCGTCGGCGGGCAGGGATCGAAAACTGTTTTACTAAGCTTGTCGTAAATTTTTCTCGGCAAGAAGGGTTCCGGGAATACATGGATACAACGGGCACACAAACCGAAACGGCGCCGCCGCCACTCACGGATTCTGCGCAAGGGCCTCGCAAGGATTGGCGGCGTGCGGTTCGCGCCGTGCGCGGGTTGGTGCGGGATCCAAAGCGGACGGATCTGGTCTTCGAGATCATCGACTCGCTTTCTGGCCCGGCGTTCGAACGCAGCTACCGGCGCTTCCGCGCCTCGCCCGAAAGTGCGCGACTGCTTAGCGAACGACCGAACCTCATCGATTCGCTGCGCGACCGCGAAGCGCTGGCCGCCCTC
>VFKT01000051.1 GCA_009885395.1 Deltaproteobacteria bacterium
GATGCAGTTCCAGGCCGACCAACTCGGCGTTGCCGTCAACCGGCCGAAGGTGCTGGCGACCACTGCCCTCGGTGCCGCCTACCTCGCCGGGCTTGGAGTGGGTCTTTGGAGGCCGGGCGATCTCGAAACCATGCGCGCTCGCGACAAGGTCTTCAAACCTGCAATGGCTGAGGCCGAGCGGGAGCGTTCGTTTGCCGGTTGGCGCGAAGCGGTTCGCCGAACCCTGTCGACGAAGGTCGAGACGCGCCCGGTGCGGGCTAGGACGATTTCAGCGGGAACGTCAAGTCCGAGCAAAATTGCCGCGAAATCGCCGGGGTCGGCGACAAAACGACGGCGTGTGTCGCAGGTCGGCAAATGAGTCCGGCAAATCGCATCCCGGTGCTGGTCGGGGCTGGAGTTGCGGCGCAACGCGAGGACGATCCCCTGCAGGCCCTTGAACCGCTCGGGCTGATGGCGCGCGCCCTGGAGCGGGCGGGGGCCGACTCGGGTGTGCCCGGGCTCTTGCAAAGCGCCAACTCCATCCGTGTCACTAAAGGTTTCTGGGCCTATTCCAACCCGGGCCGTCTGCTGGCACGCCACATCGGGGCCGGACAGGCTCGCAGCGAACTTGCGGACATCGGAATCCTGCAAACGACGCCACTGGCCGAGGCGGCGCGCGCGATTGCCGCAGGCGAGGAAGACGTCGCCATCGTGGTCGGTGGTGAAGCGAAGTATCGGTCGTTGCGTGAAAGCATCACCGGCCGCAACGGCCCCGTCACCGTGCAGACCGACGAGAGGCCCGACCGGCTCCTGCAGCCCAAAGACGAGATTCTGAGCGCCCTCGAATTGCAGCATGGTTTTGCAATGCCGGTGCAGCAATACGCCGTGCTCGAAAACGCTCTCCGTCACGCCGAGGGCCTGGGTTTCGAAGCGCATCGGCGCGAGATTGCCGAGCTTTGGGCCGGGATGAGCCGGATCGCGGCGGTCAATCCAGACGCCTGGTTGCGCGAGGCCGTGAGCGAGGAGGAACTTGCTTTGGCCTCGGCACGCAATCCGATGTTGGCTTTCCCCTACACCAAACGTCTGACCTCGCAGTGGAACGTCGATCAGGCCGCAGCCCTGGTGCTCTGTTCCGAGGCGGCCGCCGACGAATGGGGTGTGGCGGCAGACAAGCGGATTTACCCGGTCGCGGCGGCGGACTCAAACTTCATGGCGCCAGTGGTGCGCCGGTGCGAACTGGCGCGTTCGATCGGCTTCGAGGCGACGGGACGGAGCGTTCTCGAGCATGCCGGCATTGGCATCGGCGAGATCAGTCACCTTGAACTTTACAGTTGTTTTCCGGTCGCGGTGCGCTTGCAGATGCGGGCTTTTGGTCTGCAACCCGGCCGGTCGATTTCCGAATGCGGAGGGATGGCGTTTGCAGGCGGGCCGCTCAACAACTTTGTATTTCAAGCCATGGCCCGCATGGTGGGGGTGCTGCGCCGCGACCCTGGCTCGTACGCTCTGGTGACGGCGGTGAGCGGCATGCTGACCAAGCAGGGCGTCAGCCTCTGGTCGAGTGCCCGGCCGCAGACGGAATTCGCTTTCGCCGATGTCTCGGCCGAGGTCGAGCGGGGGAGTCGGCTCGCCGACCTTGAACCACAGCCGTTGGGGCCGGCGCGAGTGGCTTCCTATACCGTGATTTACGACGGCATGGAGCCGGCCTCAGCGGTTCTGGTCTGCGATCTGCCCGATGGGCGCCGCACTCTGGTGCGCAGCCTCGATCGCGGGTTTGCAGAGCGGGCGACACGGGAGGAGATCTGTGGCCGCGCGGTTGAACTCTCGGCCGGCGAGCCGCAGCTGATTTAGCGGGCCGCGTGAAGGTGGTGGCAGGCCGGGGCTCTCGGCCCGGACGAGAAAGACGCGCGGCAGTGGTGGGCCGCAGTTGATGGAGTAGGCCGCAGGAATGGGCGCGGCGTTGGCGAGGATGGCGGCCAAGCGAGCGCGGCGCCGATGCCGCAGGCAAGCGCGAAGGCCGGGGCGAGGACGGCGAGATTGGTCGCGGAGTAGGGCTCAATATGATGCCGATGCTGGCAAGCGCGAAGGCTGCGGCGAGGACGGCGAGGGCGGGGGTGACGTGGGATCGGACATCGAGCAGGAGCGCGGAGGCGGGCCGGCCGGGGGCTCAAAATCTGTGTGTGAACTTGTTGTTTTCGCCGACGCTTTCGGCCGGCACCCGTCCTCGGTGCAGCATCTCGTGCGAGCCGTCGCCGTTTTGCGGCCGGGCCTGCGCGTGCTCTGGGTCGAGTTGCCACAACGCGCGCCACGCCTCGCCTGGCAGGATCTGTTGCGGATGGTTGAGCGCCTGGTTGGCGTCTTCGTTCCTCGACGCGCTGAAAAGACGGCGCCTTCATTTGAATTGACGCGGCTCGCGCCCTTTGTCCTGCCGTGGCGTTCTCCCGCGCGCCTGGCGCGCTTGTCGGATCGTCTCGCCACCCGGAGGATTCGACGAGCGCTGCGCCAACTCGGTTTCTCGACTCCGGCGGCATGGGTCGTTTTTCCTGCGGCTAGCGGCATCGCCATTTCCCTCGAACTGCGACCGCTGGTTTTCTATCGGGTGGATGATTTCGCGCTCTGGCCGGGGGTCGACGCGAACGCCGTTCGCCAAGACGAAGCCCGGTTGATCGCCTGTGCTGATCTGGTCGTCGCACCGGCGCAGCACCTGCTGTCGCCGCAAGGCGGAACCGCGGGCATCGAGGTGAGCCTATCAGGGGGCCGCCCGCCAGCCCCGAGCAGGCAAACAATGTTTCTTCCCCATGGCGTGGATAGCGCACATTTCGCCGCCGTTCCCGGCGTGCACGAAAACGGGAGCGGCATTTCCGCGAAGACCGAGGATCCGTTGGCGGGGATTCCCCATCCACGATTGCTTTACGCCGGGTTGATTGACGAGCGCATCGACGCCGGCCTTCTCCTTCAGACGCTTGAGCAGCTTTCGGAGGCGCGTCTCGTGCTGCTGGGGCCGATGCAGCAGGTGCCGCGCGAACTGGTCCGACATCCGCGGGTCGTGGTCCGGCCAGGCGTTCCCTTTGCCGAGTTGCCCCGCTGGCTGCACGCCGCCGATGTGTTGCTGCTGCCTTACGGCCGAACCCCGCTTGGCGATTCGTTGGCACCACTCAAGCTCCGCGAATGCGTCGCCACCGGGCTTCCGGTCGTTTCGACGGCGATCCCCGCGGCCGCGGCGTTCGATCCGTGCTTGTTGCGGTTCGGCGATGGGTTGGCCTTTGTCGAGGCAGTGGCCGAGGCACTGAGGGAACCACCGAGCGTTCGCGCCGACCGCCGCCAAGCAATGCTTGACGAGAGCTGGCAGGCTCGCGCAGCCCAACTTCTTGACGCGATGGATCGGCTCTATGTTGCTTGACTCAAGCGGCCGACCAGGGCTGGCTATTGGCTCCAGGCTGATCCGGCGCTAGAGCAACTTGACGAGCGCGGGAAAAAGCCCGATGGCCGCGACCATCATTCCGCCCAGGCGGAAGGTCATGCCTCGTTCCAGTTCGGAGAGTCGACTATCGAAGCGGGCACTCATTTCGCCAAGCTGCCCACCGAAGCGCGCCTTCATCTCGGCGAATTGCCCACCGATGCGGGCCCTCGGCTCCCCGAGTTGCCCAAGGAAGCGCGCGTTTTGCTCCGAGAAACGGATTTCGATCCGCTTCTCCATCTCCGGGAAACGGATGGCGACGTGCTGTCCCAGGGCTTCAAAGCGAACGTCGACCCGAGCGAAACGCGTCTCCATCTGGGTCGCGAGTTCGCTGAGATCCTGTTTGGTGGCGAGCGCGTCGGTCATGGCAGCCGCGAGTGCATTGGGCGTGACCATCGGCCTGCTCCTCGCCGAGACCAATTTGCGCGTAGCTGACGGGCGTAGGCAAGCGTATCGATTGGAGGAGGCATGGGTTTCGTCCTCGCGTCCTTCTGACACGGCGGCTTCGGGCCGACCATCACGGCGAACGCACAATCTGCGTCCGGCTGGGTTCGCGGCGGGTACGTTTCCCGCCGCCGCGGGCTGCGCTCAGGGTCGGTCGAGGGATTTGCGGTGGCGGATCAAGGCTTGAACCGCCGCGGCGGCACTGGCCAACGGCAGCTCGGGGCTGTGGCGAAGGCAGGGTCGAGCGCCGCCGCGCGGCGCGGTTGCTGATAGCGGCCACCCTTGGCCAGACGCTGCGGCCAAGGCTGGATCGATCCCTGCCGTGTCCCCCGGTTGCCTGATACCGGCCACCGTCGGCCAGTGTCTGCGGCGAAGGCGGGGCCGACCCCCCGCCGGGGCCGCAGGGGCGTGGTAGCGGCCCGCCTCGGCGAGACATCCCGGCGGGGCGGTTCCGACGTTCTGCGGGGTCGCCACCTTTCGCCCGGCCGCAGCGGGTGCTAAGCCCGTCCCGCCATGAAGGACGGAATTCACCCCCAGTACGGCCCAAGCCGCATCATTTGTGGTTGTGGTGCAATCCTTGAGACCCAGGCGACGCGGCCCGAGGTCCATATCGAGCTCTGCTCAAACTGCCATCCTTTTTACACCGGCAAGCAGAAAATCAGCGATGTCGCCGGACGCATCGAGCGGTTCAACAGGCGCTACGGTCGTGGCAAAACGGCCGCGCCAGCAGAGTCCGCGGAGCCAGCCGAGCCCGTCGCGGCGTCCTGAGCTGCGGCTTTAGCGGCGGCCATGACGGCCCAGCCCGGAATTCTCGGGGATCGGCTCGAGGCGCTGTCGGAGCGCTTTAACGAAATCGAGGCAGCGCTAGGTGATCCCGCCGTGATCGCGGACCGGGCGCGCTTCGTCCAGCTCTCGCGCGAGCACTCTGGGCTCGGCGAAATCGTCGCGACTTCGCGGCAGTGGTTCGAGGCCCGGGCCGAAGTGGCCGATCTCGAAGGCCTGTCGCGCGACGAAGACCCCGAACTGAGACAGATGGCCGGCGCCGAATTGCCGGGTTTGCGCGATCGCATCGTCGAGTTGGAGCAGCATTTGCGGGTTCTGCTTCTGCCGCGCGATCCCAACGATGACCGCAACGTCATGCTGGAAATCCGGGCGGGCACCGGCGGCGACGAGGCCGGTCTCTTCGCCGCCGATCTCTTCCGCATGTATTCGCGCTATGCCGACGGTCGGGCCTGGCGGATCGAGATCCTCGAGGCCAACCCAACCGGCATCGGGGGCTATAAAGAAATCATCGCTTCGATCGACGGCGCTGGGGCTTATAGTCAACTCAAGTTCGAGGCCGGCGTCCATCGGGTACAACGCGTGCCGGCCACCGA
>VFKT01000274.1 GCA_009885395.1 Deltaproteobacteria bacterium
CCATGTCGTTGATCCCGCGCAGCCGCAGTTCTTTCACCAAGCGGTCCTGCAGCGTGCGGTTGGCGCGCTCAACGCGCCCCTTGGCCTGCGGAGAGTTGGCGCAGATGATATCGATGTTGAGGCGCGTTCATCGCGCGGCCGAACTGCGAAAGGCCCGTTCCACCTTGGCGGCGTGGACGGCTAACCTGCGGCCCTCATGGGCCGGATCTTTCGAAGTTCTTCGGCCTCGGCGGCCTCAGCCCGGTAGAGATCCCAACGGAGTTGGAGGTTCATCCAGAAGCCAGGGGAGTTTCCGAAGAATCGGGCCAAGCGCAGCGCCGTAGCCGGGGTCATGCCTCGGCGACGCCGGACCATCTCATTCACGCGCTGGTAAGGCACCCGGATCGCTCGCGCGAGTTCCTGCTGTGAGAGATTCATGGGCTTGAGAAATTCCTCAAGCAGCATTTCGCCCGGATGCGTTGGCTCTCGGTGTGTGGGTACACGGACCATGATTCCCTCCCGCCTTTCAGTGGTAATCCACGATCTCGATCTCCGATGGCCCGGCAACCGGCCACCTGAAACAGATCCGATACTGATCGTTGATTCGAATGCTGAACTGCCCCTTCCGGCTCCCTGATAAGGCCTCAACCCGATTTCCCGGCGGCGTCCGAAGGTCGTCAATTTCCTCTGCAGAGTCGATTTTCTCAAGCTTCCGCCGGGCGACATGCCAGAGGGTCTGCGGACACGTTTTCCGCGCGGCCTTTGTGCTGCGCCCATTGAATACGTCCTCGGTGCCGGTGTCGGCGAAGGAGCGGATCACCCGGAGGAAATAGCATGGTAACCATGCTAGGGGAAGCACCGCCCTTCCGGAGTTCTCTAGCGGACCAGCAAGGCCCGCAGGGCGGCGTTGCGTGGGTGCCGGATGAGAGCCTGCTCGACCACCTGCCGGGCCTCGGCCGGGCTGCCAAACGAATCGAGGGCGACGGCGAGCAACCAGGCGTGGCGGGGATCGTCGGCAGCCAGCGTGGCGGCGCGCTGCAGAGCCTGCGCGGCTTCGTCGCGGCGACCGAGTCGTACCAATGTCAAGCCCAAAGCGGATTGGATGTCGGCGGATTCTGAAATCGACCGGGTACCTCGACGCAGCGTTTCCTCGGCGGCGCCATCGTTACCCTGGCTGCGTTTGAGATCGGCCAGATTGACCCAGGCCGGCACGAACCAGGGGGCGAGATCGATCGCGGCTTCGTAGTGCTTCTCCGCGGCGGCGAGATCGCCACTGCGCAGCGCCAGCAGGCCCAGGTTCAGATGGGAACCGGGTTGGTCGGCGTTGTAGCGAGCAGATTCGTGCAGTTCGGCGAGGGCATGTTCGAGCGCGCGCAATGCAGGCGGGTCGAACCCAGCCCGCGGCGCATCCACCAATGCGGTCGCCGCTTCGAGTCGGATCGCCCGCAGTGGATCGGAGAGAAGCGGGCTGCCGATCCGAACTCGTTCGGCTGCGGGCAGGTTCTCCAGGGCCAGCGCGGCGCCCAGCCGCAGCAGCGGATCCTTGTCACTTGCAGATTTTTCGACCACGCGACTGGCCTGCGGCTCGGCATCGGGGGGCAGCAGGGATAACGCCGTGGCGCGCGCGATCGCCGGCTCGTCGGGATCGCGCGCCAGGGCAGCTAGCAGAGCCGCCGCTTCGGGCGCCCCGTCGCGCGCTGCCGCAAGGACGGCCGGGAAGAGCGGGCGACGTTCGGTCGGCGGACCGTGTTTTTCTGCGATGACGGCGGCAGCCCAGGCCGCGTCGCGTCCGCTATGGCAAGCGGTGCAGGGCTCGGGCACGCCGAGCGAGATCGCGAGGTCGGGTCGGGGGACGCGCAAGCCGTGGTCGTGACGCGCATCGATTCCCATATAGGTATGCTCGGGCATATGGCAGGCGACGCATTGCGCCCCCTTCGAGCCGGGGGAGTGGAAATAATGCTCGACGGTATCGAAGCGTGCCGGCAGATGGCAGCGGCCGCAGAGCGCGTTGCCCTCGGCGCGTAACTTGAGCGCGTGCGGATCATGGCAATCTGAACAGGTGACGCCGGCGGCGTGCATGCGGCTTTGCAGGAACGAACCCCACTCGAAGACCTCATCTTCGATCTGGCCGTCGGCCTGGTAGAGGCTCTCGTCAAGCAATGATGGCCGGTGGGCATCAAGGAAGGGCGCGGGAGCGGGAGCGGCCGCTGCCAGGCTGGCTCGACGCGAATGGCAGGGTGCGCAAGTCTCGATTTCCGGGCGCGTTGCCGGAGCCGGGTTCGGCGCCAATCGGGCGATGCCGCGGATCTCGTCCATCACCCATTTGCGCGCCGCCGGAGTTGCCCGATTTTCGCGCGGCGCGTCTTCTTGGGCCCTTGTCGCGGCGCTTGGCTCGGTGGCGTGGGGTTGGTGGCAGGCGACGCAGCCCACGTCGATCAGTTCGAAGCGGGTTTCATAAATCTGGCGAGTCGCGTCGAAACCCCGCACGACACCGGTTGAGTGGCAATCGGCGCACATCGTATTCCAGCGGAACGCCGCCCCCTGCCAATGCAGCGGATCGCCGGGTGGCGGCTCGGGGCTGCCTTCGTGCAGCGAGTACCAGCGCTGGCCGCCGGCCGAATTGGCTCGCGCATCCCACGCGATGGTCAGAGCCTGCATTTTTCCGCCGGTCGTCTTGACCAGATATTGCTGCAGCGGATCGACGCCGAAAGTGTAGGCGATCTCGAAGGTCTCGGGCGCGGCGCCTTTCTCGGTGATCTCGACGATGTAGCGGCCTTTGCGACGAAGAAAACTGGCCCGCATGCCGTCGCGCTCAAAAACGGCGTTGTCAAAATCTCCCAGAACCGCTCCCGTCTCGGATACCGCCATCATCGCCCGATCGTGATCCGAGCCGTGCCAGAGTTCATGCTCTCGGGCGTGGCATGCGCCGCAGGCCTGCGAATCGCGCGAAGCGGCGGCGTTTCGCGGTGCTGCAGCGGGGAGGGCCGTGGGCGACGCCGCCGGACCGGCGTGTGGAGCGCTTTTGCGGGCTTCGGTCACTGCCGGTATGGCGCTTGCAATTGACGTGGGGGAACGCCCTCCTGGGCGAACGGCTGTTGCGACCGATGTGGGGGAACGCCCTCCTGGGCGAACGGCTGTTGCGACCGACGTGTGGGAACGTCCTCCTGGGCGAACGGCTGTTGCGACCGACGTGGGGGAACGCCCTCCTGGGGGAACGGCTGTTGCGACCGACGTGGGGGACGATACTC
>VFKT01000087.1 GCA_009885395.1 Deltaproteobacteria bacterium
ACAACACCGCAGCTGCCACTTCGCTCTTGTGCAGACCGCTGCCGGCGGCGCACACTGGCGCAGCCGACCGCTGCCTGGTCGACGTGCTGCCATGACCCACCCCGCCTGTTTCGCAACCCGTCGGCCGCCCGATGATGACCGCTCAAGGCTGGTTTGCGGCGATTGCGGCTTCGTCGATTATCAAAATCCGAAAGTCATCGTCGCCACGATCGCTCGCTGGGAAGGCCAGGTTCTGCTCTGTCGCCGAGCAATCGAGCCGTCGCTGGGCCTCTGGACCCTGCCCGCCGGCCACCTTGAGCGCGGCGAGACGGCCGAAGAAGGCGCGCTGCGCGAGACCCGTGAGGAAACCCGGGCGCTGGTTGCGATTGACGGCCTGCTCGGCGTCTACAGCACGCCCGAGATCGCGCAGGTCGAGATCGTCTACACCGCTCAGATTCTCTATCCCGAATTCGGCCCCACACCCGAAAGCTCCGAGGTCCGACTCTTCGAACCACGAGAGATTCCGTGGGACGAGCTGGCTTTCGACAGCGTTCGCTGGGCGCTCGAACGTTGGCTGAATCTCGCCTCGGCCGACGCGCCCACGGCGACACCGCTGATTTCGCCAGACGACGCCACGCTGGCAAGCTGAGGTCAGTCGGCGTTTCAGTAGGTCATGCCGCGTTCGCGCAGCCAGGATTGAATCGAGCAGAGATCGGCAACGATACGCTCGCGCCGCCGGCCCGGCCCAAACGGCGTTTGCTCGGCATATTCAAAGGGCAGGCCGACATCCTCGGCGTCGCCGAAGCGATAGAGAAGGTGGGCGTGCCGCGAGAGGTCCGAGTCGATCCGGGTGATGCCGTAAGCGGCGGGGTCGGCGTAAATGGCCGATCCCGGCACCGGATCGAAGCCCGAGACCGCAACATAATCGGGACGCACTTCATCCAGAAATTCCATCGTCCTATCGAGCACGGCATCGGTTTCGCCCGGCAGGCCAAAGATCAGACAAACCTTGACTTTGATATTATGCTTCTTCAGCAATTCGATGAAGCGCCGATTGGCAGCAATGCTCTTTGATGGCTTGTCGATAATCTCAAGCACACGGTCAGATTCGACATTTTCGAGTCCAAGCGCAAGCTCCACGCAACCCGACTCGGCAGCCAGCTGGACCATTTCCTCGCTGGCGATCGTCACCGTCTGACCGCGCCAACGGACGCCGGTCCGACCGATGGCGTTGAGGTAGCCCGTGGCCACGACCTTGTTCATCGGGATGCAGACCTCGTCGCGCAGGTTCACGCCTTCGATCGCATAATCGCGCTTTAAATCTTCGATTTCGGCCGTGATCTGTTCGGGATTGCGGTACTCGAACTTCGAGGGATTGTTGTAGACGCAGAAACGGCAATGAAAGCTGCAACCCCGGGAAAAAGAGACGCCGGTTCCGGGGAAGCCACCGTGCTGCGCAAAATGCTCGCTGTTGACGATGCGATCGTCCGGCAGGAAATCGCGGCGCGCATGACGATAGGCCGCAAAGGGCGAGGCGCCAGCGGTGCGGTAGAGCCGCTCCAGTCGACCATCTTGACGATCCTGGAACGCCTGCACGATCTGTTCCTCGGCGGTGCCGATGAAGGACGCATCGAAACGGGCCGCGCAGGCGTCGGCGTGGTGATCGACGTGGTTGCCGCCGGCGAAATGCTGACTGCGGGGAAAGCGGAAGCTCAATGCGGCATGGGTGGCGTAGACCTCGACCGCGTCGGCGGATTTCATGATCCAGTAGAAATAGACGTCACACTCAGGAATAGCGCTCGGGTCGATGCCGCCGACGCGCAAATCGATCAGCTGGACATTCGCGTCCGCAACACGGTCGGCGATCAGCGTCGCGTAATAAAGCTCCCAAAGCGGCTGAAGCTTGATGGGATTCGCCCAATACTGCCAGCTCGGGACGATGACACCGACATCCATCAGAACCTCTCTTCCGGCGATGCCACAGCGACGCGATCTGAGTCG
>VFKT01000189.1 GCA_009885395.1 Deltaproteobacteria bacterium
AGGGTCGCAGCCTGGCCCTGCTTCTTTGGATCCGGCCGTCCTGATTCCGTGGTTGCGGGATTGGGGTCCGTTCGGGGATCGGTGCAAGCACTGCCGCTTGCGTCGCGAAGCGGTGGCAAAAGGTTGGGACGCGATACGAATCAGCTGTCTTGTCGGCCAGAGCAACGGCCCTCGTGGTGGCGCTCGCCTCGGCCCTCTTCCCGATACCACGCTTGTCCGGGGCAGCAGAGGGACTCGACCACGCGCAACTCGAGCAACTCGTCGCCCCGATGGCGCTCTACCCCGATTCTCTGGTCGCCCAGATCCTGATGGCCTCGACCTATCCACTCGAGATCGTTGAGGCCGCGCGCTGGGTCAAGAATAATCCTAAACTCTAGGGCCAGTCCCTCGAGGCCGCGATGGCGCAGCAGGTCTGGGATCCAAGCGTCGAGTTATTGGTGGCCTTCCCGCAAGTTCTGGTGATGCTGGATGAAAAACTGGATTCGACGACCCAACTCGGCGAGGCTTTTCTTGCCCGGTAATCAGACGTCATGAATGCGGTACAGCGCCTCCGTCAACGGGCCAGTGCCGAGGGCAATCTCGAGAGCAACGAGCAGCAGACGGTGACGGTCGAGAATCAATCCTCGGGCTCACAAACCCGGACGATCATCATCCAGCCCAGCAACCCGTAGGTGATCTACGTCCCGACCTACAACCCGACCCTGGTTCAGGTCCGTCGCCGGACCCTTCGTACCCGCGCTATTATTGAAGCCCGCCGGGCTATGTCGCGACCGCCTCGTTGTTTTCGTTCGGCGTCGGCTTGGCAGTGGGTTCGGCGCTCCGGGGTGACGCCAATACTGATGTCATGCCCTATAACAGTTACAATCACACAAATATTTCGACCACAATTCGAGCCACGACAGCGCCTACCGCAGGGGCGTGCAGTACCACAATCCACGAGTGCGCGACCAATACGGCAACAACCAGCGGGTAGCGACGAAGTCCCGCGAGGCGTTTCGAGGTCAGGCTGAGCAGGGTCGCCGCGATCTCGCCCGCGACACTGCTGCTGGTTCCAGTGGTCATCGGGCCAGCATGAAGGGGAACTCTGGCGGCAAATCGGTTGAGGCAATCAAGTACAGGTGCAAGAGTCGCTCAGCTAGAAATTTAAAGCGCGATGGTGAAGCCCCGGCGCGAAAGAGAGCTATCAAGCAACCTCCCCGCAGCTCCTCGGGCAGCCGGCTTTCAAGCGGCGCGGGGCAGGACAATCGAAGTCGCTCACAGGCAGAACGGAGCCCACGGCTTCGCCAGAGTGCGCCGTCGTCGAAGCGAGGCGGCAGCGGGGGCGGGACGCAGGGCGGGGGTGGTGGCAGAGCGGCAGCCTCGAGTGGACGCTGACGAGACAAGCGCGGCATTCGCTGACGAACCTCGCTGGCACGTTAGAACGCAGGGCTCGCCCATTGAGAGAGTAGTGATGCTTGCCGCATTCGCTGACGAACCTCGCTGGCACGTTAGAACAGCCGTAGCCTCGCCTGGGCGGCGGCAGAGAAGAGCGCGGTGCGGATCGCCGCCACGGCCTCATTCGAGCGCGAGCCTCTCCGCTACCGCACCCACGTCCGGCGCCAGGAGAAGCTCGTCCACCCCGCGATCGCGTCATACAGAATTTAGCGCCCGCGGAAGAGCCCCGACCCTCGCCAAGTATTAGTTGCAGATACTGCTGCATGTTGGTTGGCGAACACGTTGCCCGCACGAGCCGACACTTCTCGGCAAGCCCCAGCTTGAACTTTCGCTGCGCGGGCGAGGGCAAAGCATCCAGGCTCGACACCGCCCCTTTCGCCTGGAATGGCTTGAAGGCGCTAACCTAGCGGGGGAGAGGGCCCAAGCAGCCGCCATCAACCCCGCAGCCGCGATGCGCGCGAGCGCATGAATCGCGGGCTGAACTCGACATTCCCCAATCTTTAGCTAATTTCCCCACCCTTGGATCCCCGGGCATCATCGACTTCGATCGGCCGGGCTCGGGGGCAGAAGTCAAGTTCGATGGCTCATGCCGAATCAAAAGGTGACGGGCGCGCCCTGGTCGGGTTGCTGGCGGCAGTGCTGCTGAGCGCACTCGGCAGCACCACCGCTGCGGCCCCACCGGCCGAGCCCCAAGAACAGGAGCTTGATTCCGCGCCGATGCCGGCGTCGGATTCCGCATCCCACCCGATTCAAGATCTGAGAGACGCCGCGGGGGATCACGACCACGACCACGGTTTCCACGAGCCTGCAGATCCTGCTGCGACGGCACCCACGGCGCGGGAGAAAACCCTCTCGTTCGGGGTGGATGAGTTGGTCGTCACGGCGAGTCCGCTACCCCGCACGGCCGCCCAGCTCGCCCGCGCAGTTTCGGTGCTTGAAGGGCAGGAGCTGCTTGAAGACCAGCAACCGACACTCGGCCAGACTCTGGCCGGCCTGCCGGGCATCAGCTCCACCTGGTACGGACCCGGCGCAAGCCGACCCGTGGTGCGGGGGCTCAGTGGCGACCGGGTGCGAGTCCTTGAAAACAGCCTCTCGACCCTCGATCTTGCTGCGGCGAGTGATGACCATGCCGTTACGGTAGATCCGCTGGCGGTCAAGCGCATTGAAGTGCTGCGCGGCCCGGCCAGCCTGCGCTTCGGGCCAGGCCTGGTCGGTGGCATCATAAATACAATAGACGACCGGATCCCCACCGAGCCGATCCCTGAGTCCATCACCGGTGCGGTGCAGCTGCGCGGGGCTTCCGTAAATGGCAGTGTTGGTGGTGCTGCCGTACTCGAGGGCGGCGCTGGTCCGCTCGCCTGGCATTTGAGCGGCTCCGGGATGAAAGGTGGCGACGTCTCGATTCCCGGCTACGCCCGATCGGCTCAATTGCGAAGGCTTGATCCGCTGCCACCGGGCGAAAAAGAACCCTACGGCACCCTGCCAAACAGTGCGGTCGAGACCAACGGCTTCGCGAGCGGTCTTTCCTGGGTGGGCGACGATTTCTACTTGGGACTCGCACCCTCGCTCTTCCAGAGCAACTACGGAGTTGTTGCAGAGCCCGGTGTCACCATCGAGCTCAGCCAGCAGCGGCTCGACTTCGGGGCTGGCGCCGAGGATCCGGTGGCGGGCATCCATTCGGTCGATGCGGCGCTGCGCCTGATCAACTATGAACATAATGAACTCGAAGGCCAGCAGATTGGCACGCATTTCGAGAATCGCGGTTACGATCTTCGCGTAGAAGCGCTCCATGAACGTTTCTGGCTTCTCGAGGGGGCGATCGGCGTGCAGAGCCTGCGATCGGACCTTTCGGCTTTGGGCGAAGAGGCTTTCCTGCCTCCGACCGTCTCGCAGGGCGAAGGCGTCTTCTTCATCGAGGAGGTGGATCTGGCGCCGCTCTCGGTGGAGATTAGCGGCCGGATCGACACGACCAGCGTCGATTCCGCAGGCGGGGGCAACTTCGGCCCGGCTGTCGCACGCAGTTTCGTCGCCGGCAATATGGTGGGTGGTCTTCTCTGGGATGCACCCGCCGAACAAAATGTCGCGCTTTATCTTTCCTGGATGCAGCGGCCCCCAAACGGCGAGGAACTCTATGCCGATGGCCCTCATGTCGCCTTGGACCGTTTCGAAATCGGTGATCCCTGGCTGGATCCGGAGAATTCGTTTGGCGCCAGTCTCGGCGAAATTGGCAGCATTGACTGGCTCGACTGGTCGGTGAGCGTCTTCTACACGCGCTTTTCGCGCTTCATCACTCTTTTCCCGACTGACGAAATCGAGGATGGTTTTCCAGTGGAAGTATTCCGTTCCGTTCCGGCCTGGTTTGCGGGCGGCGAGGCCGAAGCCGCCTGGCACGTCTTCGAAAACGAGGCCCAGGAGTTGCACCTCGCCACCAGGGTAGACGGCCTGCGGGCCGAGCAGATTCGCGACGGCCAGCCGCTGCCGCGAATTCCGCCTGTGCGCGTCGGCGGCACCGCGACCTGGGAATGGCATCCCTTCCGGGCCGAACTCGATTTGATCCATGCGTTTGTTCAGGACGCGGTGCCAACCGACGCTCTCTCGACCGATGGCTACACCATGCTCGACCTCAATCTGAGCTGGCAATTCAAGCCGCTCGGGCCTGTCACCCCGTTGCTCTTCTTTGCAATCACCAATTTACTCGACCAGGATGCGCGCGACGCCGCGTCGTTCCTGAGGGATATCGCGCCTTTGCCGGGCCGCAACTTCACCGGTGGCGTGCAGATGACGTTCTGACGTGAGCCGGACGAGGAGAACCTGAAATCTTCCGCGAGTGGATTCCCTTGCGGCAGGTCAGCGCGTCTCAGCCCCCGTTGTTCTGGCGGCCCTTGTCGGTGGGAGACTCCTCGCGGCTCTTCTGTCGCCTGGCGGTTGGCCCGATCAGGTCTTGATCGAGAAGTGTCGTGGCGATCTGCTCGGCCAGGATGCCTGCTCCGCGTGGTGTCATATGCCCGAAATCACCGGCAAAACGATCGTTGAAGAGAGCCCAATAGCCTTCGGAAAGAATCGGCAACTCGAAGTTGAACTGGTTGTCGACGATTCTGGTCTGTGGAAATTGTTCAAGTATCGAGGCGAGCGGCTGGACGGGCCACCGGGGATACTGGACCGCGACCAGGGCGATCCCCCTTGACTCAAGCAGCCGCGCCAGTCGCGCGTAGTTGTCGGCCGTCGTCGCGGGAAGGAGATCCTGCTGGCGCGCTGCAAACGAGGGCACGCTCCGACCTTGACCCTCGACCTGCACCAATGCCGCTTGGATGCGGTCGCGGAGGTGTCGGGCATGCGATGGAGGGAGAATCTTGAGCGCCCTGCGAAGCCAACGTCGGGCCTCGCGGGGGGAGCCTCGACGTTCATTGCGGGTTGATTCTTCCAGAAGCCGCTCTGCCACCCAGATCAGCACGGCATCGGATACTTCGGCCCCCACAGGTGCGGTCGTCGCCAGTTTCCAGGCTTTCTCAGCTTGTCCTCTGGTCGAGAGGACAAGCACCAGCGCCTCGCGTTTCTCGCTGTCTCTGGGCCGAATTTCCAGATCCCGGAGGGTGATTTCGATCTGCTCCTGCAGCGCCGTTGCTGGATCGAGGCCCCGTTGCCTGGCCTTGAGTGCAGCCTCGAGCAGAAGGCTGTCAAAACGCGGCACGGTCGGGGTCGCTTCGGTTGATCGCGGGGGAGGGGGTGCTCTCAATCCCAGGCGGTTGCTCAGATGCTCGGAGAGCAGGCGAAAAAGCTTGACCACGCGCAGCGACGCGAGGCGTTCTTGCCAGGCAGGTAGCGGTCCGGCCGCATCGGCCAGTCCGAAACGATGGTCGTTGACGCCCATCATGCTGATGACCACGTCTGGTCGGTAGGTCTTGAGCAACTTCGGCAGGCGCTGCAGGATCAGGCTGCTGGTGGTGGCCGCGCGGCCCTCATTGAGGACAACGAAATCGTGGTCCGGATCTCTCCGTTCTAAAATTTTTTGCAATTGTCGCGGGTAGGCATCCCTGCCGCCGAGCGCGGTTGTCGACTCGCCGATGCAAAGAACCACGACCCTGTCAGGATCAAGCTTCGTCGGCACCGCATTGAGCGTGTGTTGCTGCCGCCACAGAGCGGCCCCGCCGAGGCGCAGGCCCAGCTCGATCACCAGCAGGGCGAGCCCGAGGCCAAACGCGATCAGGGCGAGGCGCTGCGGCCGGGATGGCCCCGGCCGTGCGGTCTGCACCTGGTGGGTTTGAGCGCGAGAGTCCATGCGGCGAGTCCGAGGGCTCCGGCCATAGGCCGGCCAACCCTGCGGGAATCAAATCCCACGGATTCAGTCGGAAAACCAGCGCGAAGGGCCTGATCAGCCATGCCAGCAGCCGCCGTACAGGCCGGGCCGTATCCGTCCGAAGGCCGGCCCGATGGCCTGCCCAGGGCTTTGGCGATAGGCTTGCCCAGACGCTTCGCCACGGCATAAGTCAAGGGGTCAAAATGGAACGAAAAGAACTGGTCGGATACCTCCGGCAGATTGCCGACCGCTTCCGGGTGACGAGCGGGCGGGGTTTCAAGCTTGAGGACCACGACCCGGCTGATACCGCAGGTCTCACTCGTGAGAGCAAGGCAGAAGCCCGCGAGGCGCTCAAAGAAGGGGTCAAGATTCTTGCCGAGATGCAAGCGATGCTCTGGGCCCACGACCATTGGGCGTTGCTCCTGGTCCTGCAAGCACTCGACGCCTCCGGCAAGGATGGCGTCATCAAGCATGTGATGAGTGGAATCAACCCCCAAGGCTGTGAAATTCATTCCTTCAAGGCCCCTGTCGGTGAAGAACTCGAGCACGATTTCCTCTGGCGCTGTCAGCGTCGTCTGCCATCACGCGGGGCGATCGGGATCTTCAATCGCTCCTACTATGAGGAGACGCTGGTGGTCCGCGTCCATCCCGAGCTACTTGAGAAGCAACGCATCCCGGCGCGTCTGCTCGGTGACGACCTCTGGCAGACACGATTTCGGGATATCTGCGCTTTCGAGCAACATCTGGCGGCCAACGGCACCATCACCCGGAAATGCTTTCTCCACCTATCAAAGGACGAGCAGCGCAAGCGATTTCTGGAGCGCATCGACGACCCGGCCAAGAACTGGAAGTTCAGCGAGGCCGACGTCACCGAACGGGGATATTTCGACGACTACATGACCTTCTACCAGGACACGATCAGCGCCACCGCGACGAAGCAGGCCCCGTGGTTCGTGATCCCGGCCGACAAGAAATGGTTCACGCGACTGGTCGTGGCCGGCGTGGTGGTCGATGCTCTCGCGTCGCTCGATCTGGAATATCCAGAGCTTGACCAGGCGGGCCTTCAGCGTCTCGCCGAGGCCCGTGCCAGGTTGATCGGGGAAGGGTGAAGGAGCGCCACCTCGCTCACTCCCCCCCGGCGTCCCGCGCGGCCAGCCGGAAAACCCCTTTTGCCATCAAGCTGGTTTCGGCCTGCGCCCGCGCCGCATAGATCGCCGCGGCACTCTCCCGCACGCCCGCAGCGTCGGCATCGGCGGCCATCGCGAGTTCCACCAGATGGCAGGCCAGGTCGAGGCGGTTATCCGCGGCTTGCGCATCGGCAGCTCGCGCCAGGGCTGCGGCGCCGCCGGCGACAGCCGCCAGCGCGCATGCCAGGTCGCGTTCCGGCGCCGGCAGCAAATGCGCCGGGTTCAGATCCCACCAGCCGCCATAGAGCCGCCAGAGGTTGCGAATGATGAAGCGCGGGTCGTCGTAGACTGGTCGAAGATAAGGTCGCGCCAATAAATCTTCTGGGATCTTGACGCTCTGCATGACATCATCAAGCCGGGCGCCGAGGTTCATGAACTTCAGCGTTTGTTCGACGATGGTTTCGAGGAGTTGCGCGCTCTCGTCGAGCGCTTGGCGCACGCGAGCGGCGCCAATGATGGGCGGACCGTGGCCGGGCATCAGCAGCTCGGCGTTCAGATCCATCATCCGCCGAAACGCGTGCGCCCATTCCCGCGGGTAGCGTTGGACTTTTTGTGGATTGCCGCAATTGGGGGATGCCCAGATGAAGAGATCGCCCGTGTAGAGCGCCCGTTTTTCCGGGATCCACGCCCAGAGGTGATCGTCGGTCTCGCCGCGGTCGTGGCGAAGTTCAATTCGGCAGCCGCCGATCTCAAGCGCCAGTTGCTCGCGGATGGTTTGGTCGGGCTCTCGGAACTTCTTCGGAAAGGTGGGCTCGGGAAAGCCGAACTGCCGGGCGTTGATATAACCGTTGTAACCGTTGGTCAGCCGATAGCGCTCGAAACGCGCCGGGCAGTTCTCGTGCGCGATGACGTGCGTGGCGGGCTGTTTGTGCTCGCGGGCTTCCTGCTCGAAGGGGACCAGACCAAATACATGATCGACGTGACCATGCGTGAAGACGGCGGTATGGACCCGCTTCGGCGACCAGCGACGCACCTTTTCGTGGAGTTGCGCGGCGTGGAAGAAGCTCGAGGTATCGAGGAAGACGAGCCCCTCGTCGGTATCGAGCACGCCGACATTCGAGAACGCCGACATGAAGCCGAGATCTGGTCCGAGTTCCTCGAAATCGACCAGCGCGTTGCCGGGATGAACCTGCATGCTGTCGAGCGAGCCCTGCCAGGCCCGTTCTGCCAGATCGAGAACGTTTCCCATGCGCACTCTTAATGCGTCCTGGCACCTGCCGAAAGTCTCCGGCGGTGGGTTCGACTCTCTGCCCAGCGCATCCTCGTCGGTAGGCGCACGGTTCGGTCAACCCGGGCCGCCCACAATGCCTCCCTCCGGCCTCAAGCTGCTATGGAGCCTTCCGCCATGCACTTTCGTTTCGACCCCGCGAGACTTCCCGCCGCCACCGAGGCGCTGCGGCAGGAGGTGCGCGCTTTTCTCAGCGAAGAGCTGCGCGACACGCCGGCCGAGGTGCGGGCACGTACCTGGATGGGGGTTGATCGCGAATTCAGTCAGAAGGTCGCGGCGCGCGGTTGGCTGGGGATGACCTGGCCCAAGCGCTACGGCGGCCACGAACGCACCGCTTTTGAACGCTACGTCCTGATTGAAGAGATGCTTGCCGCCGGAGCGCCAGTTGGACTGCATTGGATGGGAGATCGGCAGAGCGGGCCGTTACTATTGCGCTACGGCACCGAAGAACAAAAATCCGAACTGCTGCCGCGCTTCACGCGTGGCGAGATTTTTTTCTGCATCGGGATGAGCGAGCCCGATACCGGCTCGGACCTGGCATCTGTACGCAGTCGCGCGACACGTATTGACGCCGGCTGGATGCTCGACGGGACCAAGGTCTGGACCAGTGGAGCGCATCTCTCTGACTATATGATTGGGCTCTTTCGGACGCGGCCAGCCGGCGAGAGTCGTCACGAGGGCTTGTCCCAGTTCGTCGTACCGCTGCGCGCGCCGGGCATTTCGATCCGGCCGATTCGCGACCTCTCTGGTATCGATCATTTTTGTGAGGTTGTTTTCGAGGAAGCCATCATCCCGGCGGGCAGCCTGGTCGGCGAGGAGGGCGCCGGTTGGCAGCAGGTCATGGCCGAATTGGCCTATGAACGAAGCGGTCCGGAGCGTTTTCTTTCTTGTCACCCGCTTCTGGTCGAATTGATTCGTGAACTTGGCCAGGACGGCGAGGCAAGCGCCGGTGAGCGGGCCCGGGTGGAAATTGGACGACGCGTGGCGCGTCTCGCCACCTTGCGCGGCATGTCGATTTCGGTCGCGGCCCTGCTCGATCGCGGTGAGAATCCCGAGCTTGAAGCCAGCGTGATCAAGGATCTGGGTGCGCTCTTCGAGCAGGAGCTACCTGATCTCGCCCAGGAGTTGGTCGGGCTTGCTCCGTGCAGCGACCCCGCTGCCCGGCCCTTTCAGCGTGCGCTGGCCCATCTGGTACAGAACGCCCCTTCGTTCTCGTTGCGGGGTGGGACGCGCGAAATTCTGCGCGGCATCATCGCGCGCGGTCTGGGGCTCCGATGAACGGTGCTGGCAGGCACGCGAGCGTTTGGCGAGGGCTTGGCTTGAGCGCGCGCCTTCAGGGGCTCCGATGAAGAGTGCGGCCCACGACGAAGATCTGAAGATCTTATGCGAGACAGTAGACCGGCTCTTTGCCGAAAATCTCGATCATGCACGTGTGAGTCGCGCCGAGGCGGGACGCTTCGACGCCGACCTATGGCATCTGGTTGAGGCTGCCGGCCTGCCCCGGGTGCATCTGCCGGTGGACGTCGGAGGCGCAGGTGGGAGTTGGCGCGAGGCCGGCGCCGTATTGCGACTTGCTGCTCGTCACGCCGCGCCCTTGCCCCTGGCAGAGACGATGGTCGCGGGCTGGGCGCTTTGGCGGGGTGGGCTCGAGGCTCCAGCCGGTCCGATCACGCTTGCGGCAGTCGAGGCTCTTCCGCGAGAGCCGGGCAAGATCTGTTTCACCGGCGTGCCGTGGGCTCGCGACGCAGCGACGCTGGTGGTTGTCGGTCGACTCGCGTCTGCGGCCGCCACAACAGACGAGTGCGGCAGCGCGAGCCACTCGGGCGGTGCGAACGACCCGGACGATGTGGGCAAAGGCGCCCCTGCGTCCGGTCCGGACCATTCGGGCGATTCCGACAAGAGGAATGTTTTGATCGGCCCCGACCGTCCGGGAGATAAAATTCATGTCGCGATGCTTGTCAAAGGTTTCGTGCGCGAGATGCTCTCGCACCTGGCCGCAAATATCGCCGGCGAACCCCGCGACGACGTGACTCTGGGCGGCGACCTTGAGATGGCCTGCAAGCCGGCGATCTTGAGAATCGACGATTTTTGGTCACGACTGACGTTGGCGCGCAGTGCGCAGCTCGTCGGCGCGCTTGAGGGCAGCCTGGAGCTCGCCCTGCGTTACGCCAATCAACGTGTGCAGTTTGGTCGACCAATCGGGCATTTCCAGGCGATCCAGCAGGAGCTTGCCCGCTTTGCCGGCCAGGTTGCGGCGGCGCGTGCAGCCTTGGAAACAGCGCTGGACGCGGCAGCCCGAGCCGACGAGGCCGTTGCGCTGGCGCTCCGCCCGAGTGCGGGCCATGGGGTTTGTCGAGTCGCGCTGGAGCGGCTTCGTCTGCCGGAGGCGCAGGAGATCCACGCCGAATTCGAACGATCCGCGCGTGCGCTGGACGCGGACGATCCGCTCCTCGAGATCGCGACCGCCAAGATCATCGCCAGTGATGCCGCCTCGATCGGTGCCTCGATCGCGCATCAGGTTCACGGGGCGCTTGGGTTCACCGCCGAGCATCCACTGCAGCAGCTCACGCGCCGGCTCTGGTCCTGGCGTGGCGAAGCCGGTTCCGCCGCCGACTGGGCCGACCTGCTTGGCGCCGCCACGATTGCGGCTGGCCCCGATGCTCTCTGGCCACGGCTGACGGCACGCTGAGCCGCGCCGCAGTCGACATCACATTTGCGGAGAGGGCGTCGGCCGAAGACGGTCGCTGCCTACGGCATGGCGTCTTGCCCCTGAACAACATAATTTTTCCGGCGGAGTGCGGGAGTGTTGGAGCCGCCATTCCTTCAGCGAACCGATTGCACGCTTTCGTACACGCCTACGCGAGCGACCCGCTCGATTGGCTACCGGACGTTCGGCAAATCTCTCATACGCTTTCGTGCATTTGTTCGGTGGTAATGGCTCGCCGGACCCCGTCTGGATTGAGGCCAGCCTGAGCTGCCAGAATCGTGTTTTCTCTTGAAGGAGGGATCGCGATGGGGATGGAGCCAGGAGATCTGCGGCGAGAGGTAGCGGCGCTCGGTCGGCGGAGCCGCGGCGAGCGGTTACCTGTCGATTTGCGAGCGAGGCTGATCCGCCACGCCCGGGAGAGGCGTGGGCGTGGCGACAGCTTGAACGAAATTGCGGGCTCGGTCGGGGTGTCGCTGCAATCGATCTCGCGCTGGACGATGCAGGCTGAGGTGACGGTGCGAGGGCGGGGGCTGGTGCCGGTCGTGGTGCGCGAGAGCGCGGCGGCGGTCAGCGGCCTGATGACGCTGCATGCCCCGAGTGGTTACCGGATCGAAAACCTCAGCGTGGGCGCAGCCGTCGAGCTTTTGCGGGGGCTTGAGTGATCGGCTCGACGCGACGCATGCAGGTCTGGGCGTACGCCCAGCCGGCCGATCTACGAGAAAAGCTTCGACGGGCTATCGGCTTTGGTGACAGCGAAGCTTGGACGTGACCCGCTTTCCGGTCACCTCTTTCTTTTCGTCAATCGCAATCGGACGAGAGCGAAGGTGCTCGTTTGAGATGGCACCGGACTATGTATTTACATGAAACGGCTCGAGTCTGGGTGTTTTGCCAGCCTCTGGTCCGCCGCTGCAGCAGACGTCGAGCTGACAACCACCGAGCTGGCCCTCTTCCTGGAGGGATCGCGGGCACTCGGGCGAGTGGAACTTTCGCCCGAGGCTTTCGTGCCGCGCCCATTCGTCTCGCGAGCAGCGACAGGTCAATAGTCAATGCAACGGGAGGCGTGATTTCAGCTCCCAGCCCTTGCGCTCTAACTCAGTGCTTGGTATAGATTCTGGCATGATTCGGATCGCAACCGAGCAGGACATCGAACGGCTGCGTCAGGTCGCATTGCTGCAGGAGGTAGAGAACACGCGGCTGCACCAACGCCTGATCCATCTGGCCCAGGAGACAAGCGGCGGCGCGCGGCGGTGATGCGATTCAAGTGATTCAGCAGGAGCTGGCTTTTCTGCAAGAGCAGCTCGATGTCCGCAATCGAGCTCTCTTCGGCCGGTCCTCGGAAAAACGGCGCGAAGCGGCAGGCGAAGACGCGGCCGGCACGACAGCTCCAGCACGTCAGGGCCATGGTCGACGAAAGCAACCCGAGCTGGCGCTGGTCGATGTCATCCACGTCCTGGACGCGCCTGATCTTGCGTGTCCGAAATGCGGCGGCGAGCTGAAGGTCTGGGACGGGCAATTCGAGGATTCGGAAGAGATCGACGTCGTCGAGCGCTCGTTTCCGATCGTCCGCCACCGCCGCCAGAAGTACGCGTGTCGCTGCGCGGTGTGCATCGAGACGGCGCTCGGGCCACCGAAGCTGATCCCGGGCGGGCGTTATTCGGTCGAATTTGCCGTCGCGGTGGCGGTGGCGAAGTACGCCGATCATTTGCCGCTCGCCCGTCAG
>VFKT01000368.1 GCA_009885395.1 Deltaproteobacteria bacterium
CGCCGGCCTGCGTATCCAGCACGGCAAGAACGATTTCGGGTACACCCGCCGTAACCTGCCACGCACCAGGCGCCGAGATCCCGGCAACCGGATCGTGCAACGCCCACTGCGCTGGGAGCAAGGGGTCGGCTTCGTCGACGACACTCTGGAAACGTCCCCGTACCGCCGGCTCGGCCCAATCGATTTGTGGATCGGCGGAAAGTCGCTGTGCAACTTCGGCAGCCGTCCCAGGTGGGAGCCGATGAAAGAACCGAAGCGCATAAAATCCGCCTGCGACCGCCCGTTCGAAATAAAGTGGCACGCCTGCCACCCGACCGAAGTCGCGCACCAGATCGCCCGGCAGGGGCTCGCCGCGATCGGCCGCCGCACGGAGTTCAGGATCCGCGGGGCCGATCACCAAACGATCGACCGGTGGCCCGGCAATCTCCACCGAAAGGGAGCGGGCAAACCGACGCTCGTTGTCGTCGCTGGCTCGTTCGGCGTAAAGAATATCCGGATGTGCACGAAGCCGGGCAAGGACGGAGCGTAATTCACACTCGCTGATTGACTCCTTGAGAGCAAAGCCCCGCGCCCCAGTCCGGCCCACGCCGATCCGCAAGACTGAAACCTGGGCGAGTCCCTCAACGCTGGCCTGGTCATCCAACAAGACGCGCGCTCTCGCCTCGTCGCGCGCCAATACCGTGATCTCGGCAAGGCTGCTCGAAGAGTCCTCTGCGATCGCCGGCCGTGGCAGGAGGAGGCTGACGGCGAGCAAGCCGGCGAGGCCAAGAAGCCACGCCTCGGCGAAAAGGCTCGACCTGTTCGAGGTTCGAAAGTGCCGCAAGGTCAGCCGTCCGAGCATCAGATCATGGAACACCGAGTCGGCGTAGGATGCCAGTCTGGCGCTGCACCGCCCTTGGCCTAACGCCTAACCCGCCACTCCTCGCCCTTTAGCTCCCGAGTCGGCGTAGGATGCAGTCTGGCGCTGCCCCCCCCCTCTGCTCAACCCAGCAACCGACGCTGCAGCGCAAACATCCGCCGGGCATCGGCACGAGAACGCTCATGGTCGTGGCCCAGCAGATGCAGAATGCCGTGCACGAGCAGCGTCTCGATTTCCCGCTCGGTGCCGTGACCAGCACGGCGACCCTGCACTTCTGCGACAGGCACGCAGACGATCACGTCGCCCAGCGCAATCCCAGGCGCGGGCTCTGGCTCGCCTTCGTCGCTTGCGAAGGAAAGCACATCGGTCGGCCGATTCTTCCCCCGCCAGCGCGCGTTGAGTTCTTGCATTGCCGGCTCGTCCACCAGCGCGACCGAGAGTTCGGCCCCGACGAAGCCAAGCTCGAGCAGCGTGCGGCGTGCCCGGCAGCAAACCAGCGGCGAAAAAACGCCGAAACCGCGCCGTGCGCTGACGTCGATCGTCGTCCGCAGCCGGGCCACCTATAATTTTCGCTCGTAGGCCTGGATGATCGCCTGCACGATCGGATGGCGAACGACGTCGCGCTCGGTGAATCGGACGATCTGCACACCCGAAACATCGCGCAGGATCTCGATCGCTTCGACCAGGCCAGAGCCCTTGCCGGCCGGCAAATCAATCTGCGTCACATCGCCCGTCACGACCACTTTCGAGCCGAAGCCGAGTCGGGTCAAAAACATCTTCATCTGCTCGCGGGTGGTGTTCTGTGCCTCATCAAGAATCACGAAGGAATCGTTGAGTGTGCGGCCACGCATGAAGGCCAGCGGCGCCACCTCGATCAGCCCTCGCTCCATGAAGCCCTGGGCCCGCGCCGAATCGACCATATCATTGAGCGCATCGTAGAGCGGACGAAGATAGGGGTTCACCTTCTCGGCCAGATCGCCCGGCAGAAAACCCAGCCTCTCGCCCGCTTCGACCGCCGGCCGGGTCAGGACGATTCTGGAAACCTCATTCTTGATAAGCGCCGCCACCGCCATCGCCATGGCGAGATAAGTCTTCCCAGTCCCCGCCGGACCAACCCCCAGCACAACATCGTGACGCCGAATGGCGTCGATATAATGTTTTTGGACGATTGATTTCGGAGCAATCGTCCGCTTCTGGGCCGAGATATAAACCGTGTCTAGAAAAATCTCGCGGAGCCGGGCCGTCCGATCCGAGGACAGGATACGCACCGCGTAGCCCACATCCGAAGAATAGAGCGGGTAACCAGCCTCAAGCAGATCAAGAAGCTGGCGCAGGACACGCCCGGCCAATTCCGTCTGTACGGTGTCGCCGCGAGCAACGATCGTCATGCCCGCCGTCGAAAGGTCGGCCCCGGTGGCCGCAGCGATCAGTTTAAGATGCTCATCGTGCTGCCCGAGCAGAAGGCCAAAAAGCGCACCCTCAGCGATCACGATCCGAACTTCGACCAGCGCGCCCGACGCCACCATATTCAGCCTGCAACCAGCGCGTAGACCCGCTCCAGCGCCTCGTCGAGCCGGGCCGGGTCGCGGCCCCCCGCCTGGGCGAAATCGGGTCGACCGCCGCCAGCACCCCCCACCATGGGCGCGAGTTCGCGAACCAGACTGCCCGCCTGCACGCGGCCGAGCAGATCCTTGGTCACCGCAGCCAGCAGCAGGACCTTGCCCTCCGCCGTACCCCCGAGCACGACGACGCCCGAGCCAAGCCGATCGCGCAGACTGTCGGCCAGAGTACGCAGCACCTTGGCGTCGATTTCCTCAAGACGGCGGACTAAAACCTTGACGCCACTGACCTCGCGCACTCCGGCAAGCAGATCTTCGGCCTCGACCGAAGCAAGTTTGCTCCGCGCCTCGGCAAGACTCCGTTCGAGCTCGCGCTGCTGGACCAGGAGCTTCTCGATCCGACCGGCCAGATCCTCCTCGCCGCCACGCAAAAGATCGGCAACCTGGCGAAGCTCGCGTTCACGCCGTTGCACCTGTTGCAGCGCGCCCTCGCCGGTCAGGGCCTCGATCCTGCGGACGCCTGCACCGACGGCCGACTCGCCGCGCAACTTGAAGAGCCCGATGTCTCCGGTGCGCGACACATGCGAGCCACCACAGAGTTCGGTCGAAAACTCGCCCATGCGCAACATCCGCACCCGATCGCCATACTTATCGCCGAAGAAAGCGAGAGCGCCGGCAGCGATCGCCTCGTCGAAACTCATTTCCTCAGCGATCACCTTTGCGTTGCTACGAATAAAAACATTGACTTGATCCTCGATCCTTCCGAGTTCGGTCTCGTCAATCCGGCTGTCTTGAGTAAAATCAAAACGGAGCCGCTCGGCCGTGACCGATGATCCCGCCTGGTGCACGGCTGCGCCGAACCTCTCGCGCAGCACCGCGTGCAGGATATGGGTGGCAGAATGGTTGAGGCGAATCGCCTCGCGCCTGGCCGCATCGATGCGAAGCTGCGCCACAGCACCCACCCTGAGAGAACCACGCACCACACGCCCACGATGCACGATCAGATCAGGCCGCGGCTTCTGGGTATCGAAAATCTCAACCAACGAGCCGTCGGCAAATTCGATCATGCCGCAATCGCCGCTCTGGCCTCCCGATTCTCCGTAGAAGGGCGTTTCTGCGACGACGAGATCGATTTCCTCGCCTTCCCGAGCCTCGCTCCGCTCCTCGCCAGCAACCGAGAGCGCCACGATCGGCGACTCGAATTCGTTCAGGCGGTCGCCAACGAAGCGCGACTGCGCATCGCCAAGCCCGCCGCCCGTAACTGACTGAAATCGCGCCCCTGCTCGGGCACGTTCACGTTGCGCCCCCATCGCCAGGTCGAAACCCTTGCGATCGACGGTCATCGACTCACCGCGCAGGATGTCGGCGGTCAAATCAAGTGGGAATCCATAGGTGTCATAGAGCCGGAAGGCGATAGCACCCGCAAGCACGGTCTCACCGCGGCTGGTCAGAGTGCGGACCTCGTCTGAGAGCAGCCCAAGCCCTTTCTCCAGCGTCTCACCAAAGCGCTCTTCCTCGCCGGTCACAGTCGCCCGAATCCTTGCGCGGGCTTCGAACAGTTCCGGATGGGCTGACCCCAGTACGTCGACCACATTATCTGTAATGGCACCGAGGAAAGGCTCGGTCATCCCGAGCAGGCGCCCCTGGCGCGCCGCGCGCCGCAGCAGGCGGCGCAGCACATAGCCGCGACCATCGTTGGAGGGTAGGATGCCGTCGCCGATCATCACGGCCACCGCACGAGCGTGGTCGGCAATCACCCGGAACGCGATATCTTCGGCGCTGTAGCCGCCCCTGTAGCCACGGCCAGCGCGCTCCTCGGCTACAGTGATCATGCTGCGCAGAAGATCGCTGTCATAATTCCCATTGACGCCTTGAAGCAACGCCGTCACCCGCTCAAGCCCCATTCCGGTATCGACATGCTTTGACGGAAGATCGGCCAGCGAGCGGTCGACTTGGCGGTCGTTCTGAATAAAGACCAGGTTCCAGATCTCCATGTAGCGGGCGCATCCGCTATTGACGCCACAAACATGACCCGTCGGCAGGTCGCAGGTGCCTGGCCCCCGATCGTAGTGGATTTCGGAACATGGGCCGCACGGGCCGGTCTCGCCCATCTCCCAGAAATTATCCTTCTCATCAAAAGGCAGCAC
>VFKT01000063.1 GCA_009885395.1 Deltaproteobacteria bacterium
CCAAGGTGGCCCCGCTCATCGCCGAGGTCGAGCGGGTTCTTGGCGAGCGGGGTCGAATTCTGGTTCGCGCTTCCGGGACAGAAGCCTTGATCCGGGTCATGGTCGAAGGCGAGGACGAGGCCTCGGTTCGTGGCCATGCCGAGGCGGTCGCAGCGGCCATTCGCGACAGCGAGGGCATCGCCTGAACCAGCCACCTGACGCCTGGATGCTGGTCGATGTCGCCACCATGCGGCAGATGGAGGCGCGCACCATCGAGCTTGGGACGTCCGGCAAGATCCTGATGGAACGGGCCGGAGCGGGGATCGCGCAAGAGCTGGCCGCGCGTTGGCCCGAGGCCCGGCGGCGCGGCGTCCTGATTCTTGCCGGTTCTGGTAATAATGGCGGTGACGGCTTTGTGGTCGCACGGCTGCTCAAGAGCGGTGGGGTTCCCGTGTGGGTGTTGCTGGTCGGGGCAACGTCGGAGATCAAAGGCGATGCTCGGGCGGCATTTTTGCGCTGGCGTCGGGCCGGCGGTCGCACGCAGCTGATCTCCGGGCCGGCGGCTTCGAAGCGGGTCGATCGAGCCTTCGCGGCAAGCGGGATTGTTCTTGACGCACTTTTTGGCACGGGTCTTTCTCGACCAATCAAGGGGACAGCCGCCTGGCTGCTCTCCCGCGCTCACGACTTGTTGAAGCGGTCAGTGACGCCACCGGTCTGCATCGCCGTCGACCTCCCGTCTGGGCTCGATGGTGACAGCGGCGAGCCGCTTGGCGAGGTGCTTCGGGCGCAAGCGACACTGACTCTCGGTGCGGTGAAAAAAGGCTTGGCGGTGCCTGCCGCCCGCCCGTTTGTGGGTCAGGTGGTGGCCATCGATATCGGCCTTGCCCCAGAAGCCTTCTCGGAAGCCGGTGCCCTCCCTCATTTGAGTTGCGCCGATTCGTTGCAGGGCGTGCTCTCGCCGCGTGCGGCCTCGGCCAACAAAGGCAACCACGGCCACCTTCTCCTGGTTGGCGGTGCACCCGGAAAGAGCGGCGCAATCGTGCTGGCGGCGCGCGCTGCGCTACGAGGCGGGGCGGGCTTGGTCAGCGTGGCGTGTCCTCGGGCGAGCTGGCCGATCGTCGCTAGTAGTGGCGCGGAGTGGATGACCGAATGTTTCGACGACTTTTCGGCCGGGCAGATGCAGCCCTTCCTGCTCGGGCGGTCGGCGGTGGTCGTCGGCCCCGGTCTGGGCACGACTCGCGATGCCGGGCGATTGGTCCGCTGGCTGGCCCGAACCGCCGCGGTACCGCTGCTCCTGGATGCCGACGCCCTGAATCTTCTGGCACCCTTGCGCGGCCGGATCGGGCAGGGAAATATTGTCGTGACGCCGCATCCGGGAGAAATGGCCCGACTTTGTGGCCTCAAGGTGGCCGCCGTTCAGAAGGATCGAGAGGGGCTCGCCCGGCGAATGGCCGCGCGTTGGGGAGCGACGGTGGTGCTCAAGGGCGCGGCGACGGTGGTGGCGGCCGCCGATGGCCGACTCGCCGTCAATGGCAGCGGTGGTCCGATTCTCGCGGTGGGCGGCACGGGCGATGTGTTGGCGGGCATCATCGGGGCGTTGCTGGCACAGGGCCTCGATGGTTTCGAAGCGGCCCGGGTGGGCGCCTGGGCACATGGTCGCGCCGCCGACCGCCTGGCGCTGCGCCTCGGCGATCGCGGTCTGCTGGCTTCGGAACTCGCCGACGAACTGCCACTGGCTCTGCGCGAGATCATCGCTGCCGGAGGTTGAGTTTCAGTCTGATCTCGCCATCAAACCGTTTTTGAGATGATTTCGTCGGCATACCAGCGTAACGCGTCGATTTTTTCTTGTAGCGGCTGGTCGGGGCCCCGGTAGGCATCCCGAAAACCGACAATCAGATCCGTGACGCCGGCCTCCTCGAGTCGCCGCACGCCATCGAGGGTGTAGGCATCGAGGGAGATTACATGGATCTCGAAGGGGGCGTCGGCGCGACCGGCTTCCCGGCGCAGCTCTTTGAGCCGCAGCAGATATTGCGCCAGCGCTTCGGGGTCGCCACCGGCGTGCATCCAACCGTCGCCGAGAGAGGCGGCCCGGCGAAGAGCAGCTTCCGAATGTCCACCGATCAGGATCGGAATTGGCAGGCTCGGTGTCGGACAGATTTTGATGGGTTCGAGGTCGAAATGCTCGCCATGAAATTCGAAATATCCGCCGCGACAAAGCCCCCGGATGATCTCGATGGCCTCGTCCATGCGCTTGCCACGGCCGCGCCAGGGCACACCGAGAATACGAAAATCGTCGGGCCAGGGGCTCGAGCCGACGCCGAAAGCAAAGCGATTCTGGGTCAGACAAGCAACCGAGGAGGCTGATTTTGCGGCTAGTACCGGGTGCCGGATAGGAAGCTTGACTACAAAGGTGTTGAAACGGAGCCGCGTCGTCACGGCGCCGAGGGCTGCACTCAGAACGAAGGGGTCGAAGAAGGGACGATCTTCGAGAAAGTGCCGGTCGCCATCAGGTGTGTAGGGGTATTTCGAGTCGGAATCGCGCGGGTAACAGACGCTGTCAGGCACGACGAAGGAAGACCAGCCGGTGCTGTCGCAGGCCCGTGCCAGCGGCAGGTAATGCTCTGGGTCGCACATTGATTCCGCATAGGAGAAACGCATTTGGGCGGAGCCTAGCACGTTGGCCTTTCCTGCGAGTCGGCGAGGTCCGCAACCGGGCCTTGGGCGGCGCTCAGAAGGGCCGACGGCGCATCCCCGGAGGACTCCCTTGCTTGGAGGCGCGGCTCGGCTCGGCCCGGGCACCCGGCCTGAGAGTTCACCTCCGGGCAGTAGGAGAAGCCCGACACAGCGCAGACGACCCGGCCCTGCACGCTCGTGGAGCGGGTTTCCGGTGCGGCTCCTCGGGAAAATGTTAAACCCACCGGGTGCGGTGGATCAGCCACTCGGAGGCGGATACCGAGGGTATCGGCGAGACCGTCGGCGGGCTCCTCGGCCGCGGCGTCGTGCTCGGCCTCGTCGGCCCCCTCGGGGCGGGCAAGACGGCCTTCGTGCGTGGGGTTGCGCGGGCCTGTGGCGTGGAGGAACGGCTCGTCCAGAGCCCGACGTTCATCACCGCGGCCAGGTACCCGGGCCGGGTCCCGGTGGCGCATCTGGACCTTTACCGCCACCAGGGCTCGAGTCTGGACCGGGACTGGCTTGCCGAGATCCTGGAGGACGAAGAAGCGATCACGCTCGTCGAATGGTTCGAGCGCCTCGGCGGTGCTCCGCTGCCCGACGGGCTGCTGGTTGAGATCGGGTATGCCGAGGCGGGTGAGGGCCCGGCGGCGGAAGATCTGCGCGTGGTCTCGATCGCGCCCCTGGGTCCACAGGGGGGCGAGATCGTGGCGCGACTTGCGGCCGGGACGCTCGGCTAAGCCATGGCGTTGATCGTACAAAAATTTGGCGGAACCTCGGTCGGCACGCCCGAGAGGATTTGCGAAGTGGCTCGCCGGGTGGCCGAGACCCGCGCCGCCGGACACGAGTTGATCGTGGTCGTATCGGCGATGTCGGGCGAGACCGATCGTCTGCTTGGCATGGCCAGTGAGTTGTCGCCAAGCCCCGCAAGACGCGAAGCAGACGTGCTGGTGGCGACTGGTGAGCAGGTGACGGCGGCCTTGTTGGCGCTGGCGCTCGAGGCCCGCGGCGTTCCGGCTCGATCGTTCCTCGGACACCAGGTGCGCATCGTTACCGATAGCGACCACGGTCGCGCCCGAATCCAGGCAATTGACGACGAGCGGCTTCTCCAGACCACCTGCAGCGGAAGGGTCGCTGTCGTTGCCGGCTTTCAGGGCGTTGATGAACAAGGCAATATCACCACTCTCGGCCGCGGCGGTTCGGATACGACTGCGGTGGCTCTTGCCGCAGCGACCCGGGCAGACGCGTGCGAAATCTATACGGACGTGAACGGGGTCTACACAACCGACCCGAGAGTCTGCCCGGCGGCACGCAAGCTCGATCGTATTTCGTTTGACGAAATGCTCGAGCTCGCCAGTCTTGGCGCCAAGGTGCTGCAAATCCGGTCGGTTGAATTTGCCAAGCGCTACGGTGTTCGCCTGCATGTGAGAACCAGCTTCGGCGATGAGCTTGGGACGTGGGTCGTCCCCGAGGAGGCGAGTATGGAAGAGGTGACGGTCTCAGGAATCGCGCTCGATCGCGATCAGGCAAAAATCACGCTGCCGCAAGTGCCCGATCGGCCTGGCGTGGCGGCCAGTGTGTTCCGACCGATTGCGGATTCGGGCATCATCGTCGATATGATCATCCAGAACGTCGGGCTTGACGGGACCACCGAGTTGACCTTCACCGTGCCGCGAGGTGAAGCGACGGCGGCGCTGGATCTAACGCGCGCCCGATGCCGCGAGATCGGTGCTCCCGAGCCACGCTCGGACGGCGATGTGGTCAAGGTTTCGGTGGTGGGACTCGGTATGCGCAGTCATGCTGGCGTCGCGGCCAGAGTTTTTGAGACCCTCGCTGCCGAGGGGATCAACATCCAGATGATCTCGACCTCGGAGATCAAGGTTTCCGTGGTGATCGATGCCAAATACGCAGAGTTGGCCGTGCGCGCTCTGCACCAGGAGTTGATCGAAAAGGCCGTGGCACCCTGATGAAACGCCTCCAGATCTATGACACGACATTGCGCGACGGTTGTCAGGGTGAGGAGGTCGCCCTCACGGTCGATGCCAAACTTGCGATCGCCGAGCGTCTCGATGCCTTTGGCGTGCATCGGATCGAGGGCGGCTGGCCGGGCTCGAACCCGCGCGATGCGGCCTTCTTCGGTCCGGCCTCACGTCTCGGCTTGCGACACGCGCGGCTGGCCGCCTTCGGCATGACCCGACGTCCCGATATCACAGCGGCCAAGGACCCAAGCCTCGCCGAGTTGCTGCGCGCCGGGACGCCGGTGGCCTGCATCGTTGGTAAAACCTGGGACCTTCACGTCAAGACGGCCTTGCGCGTCTCGCGCGACGTCAATCTCGAACTGATCTCGGACACCATGGCCTTCCTGCGCAAGCATCTGGATGAAGTGATCTTCGATGCCGAGCATTTTTTCGATGGTTGGAAGGCCAATCCGACGTACGCTCTCGAATGCCTGCGGGCGGCTGCTGCCGGCGGAGCGAGCACGATTTGCCTCTGCGATACCAGGGGAGGGCGCCTCCCCGACGAGATCACAGCGGGAGTCTTGGCCGCCCGCGAGGCGGTCGATGTCCCTCTGGGGATCCATTGTCACAACGATGGCGAGCTTGCGGTGGCCAATTCTCTGGCTGCAGTCGAGGCCGGCTGCGTTCAGGTCCAGGGGACGATCAATGGTATCGGGGAGCGCTGCGGAAACACCAACCTGACCACGCTCATCCCGGCTCTTCAGCTCAAGCGCGGCTACGCTTGCGTCAGCCCGACCCAGCTCGCGGGCTTGACCGATCTCTCCCGATTCGTCGACGAATTGGCCAATCGGGAACCCTTCAAACAGCAGGCCTATGTGGGACAGAGCGCCTTCGCTCATAAGGGCGGGTTGCATGTTTCGGCGGTAAGGCGTCTCGCTGAAACCTACGAGCATATCGATCCAGCGCTTGTCGGTAACCACCAACGCGTGCTGGTCTCGGATCAGGCGGGGCGTTCCAATCTGCTTTCAAAAGCGCGGGAGTTCGGCTTCTCCGATGCCCAGATCGAGCCCTGCCTGAAGGAATTGCTGCGCGAGCTCAAACAACTCGAACACCAGGGTTTCCAGTTCGAGGGCGCCGATGCGTCGTTCGAGCTGCTCCTGCTCAAAGCCATCAAGGGCGAGAAGCTGAGCCATTTCCGACTGCTTGGCTTTCGCGTGATTGATGAGAAGCGCAGCGAGGCCGAGCCGCCGCTCGCCGAAGCGACAATCATGGTGGAGCTGCCGGATGGAGCGGCCGAACATACGGCAGCGGTGGGCAATGGCCCCGTCAATGCGCTTGACGGGGCCTTGCGCAAGGCGTTGGTGAGGTTTTATCCGCGAATCGCGGAGGTTCGCCTGGTCGACTATAAGGTACGCGTGCTGGATGGCGATCGCGGTACCGGTGCGGTCGTGCGCGTGTTGGTGGAGTCGGCGGATGCTGAGGACCACTGGACCACGGTCGGGGTCTCGAACAATGTCATCGAGGCGAGCTGGCAGGCGCTGGTGGATGCCTTGGATTACAAGCTGTACAAGGACGAAAAGCGGCGCGGGCGCGGCGGCAAGGCTGCTCCCCGCCGGTCGCAGGCCCCGCGGGCACGAGGCGAGCGATGACGTTTGGCCGGCGGCTGCGGGAGGATGTCATGGTTGCGTTTGATCGCGATCCTGCTGCCCGCTCGGTGGTCGAGGTATTGCTCTGCTACCCGGGCCTGCACGCTCTCGTGGCGCACCGTGCTTCCCATGCGCTTTGGCGTCGAGATTTTCGACTGACTGCCCGATTGCTCTCGCACATGGCGCGCTTCTTGACCGGGATCGAAATCCATCCCGGGGCGAGGATCGGGCGACGCTGTTTCATCGATCACGGCATGGGGGTGGTGATCGGCGAAACCGCGGAGATCGGCAACGATGTGCTGATCTATCAGGGGGTGAGCCTCGGCGGCACGAGCCATGGGCGAGGCAAGCGCCATCCGACGATCGAGGATTTTGTTGTGCTTGGCCTGGGTGCGGCGGTGCTCGGGCCGGTGACGATCGGACGCCATAGTCGGGTTGGCGCCGGTTCGGTCGTCGTCAACACGGTACCGGCGCATTCGACGATCGTTGGGGTGCCGGGGCGGGTGGTGCGGGAGTCTGGCGAGCATGCTCCAGGCGGTGCGCCCTTGCTCACGCTGGACCACGCCGATCTACCCGATCCGGTGGTGCGAGCCTTGACCGAGGTTCAGGAACGCCTGCAGCGACTCGAGGCGGAACGCGATCTGGCCCGTCACACCGAGGCCGAGGCTTCCGGGCAGCACGGATCTCTCGACGGGTCGGAGAGGGACCGGGGAAGTTCCTCGTGATCGACCTCGACCATAATGCCGGGGGCCAAGTGCGGGCGGAGGTCGCGGCAGCACTGGGCGAGTGGCTGGCGGAACCGCACGGCAATCCTTCGAGCCCGCACGCGCTGGGACGTCGCGCCCGGGCCGCGATCGACTCGGCGCGTGAATCGGTTGCAGCACTTGTCGGGTCTGATCCGGCCGAGGTGATTTTCACCAGCGGCGCGACCGAGGCAAACAACCAGGTGGTCGAGAGCAGCACGGGGCATGTCGTGACCAGTGTTCTTGAGCACCCATCGCTGCTCCGGCCACTGGCACGGTTTGGGCCGTCGCGCCGGGTCCGGTCCTTGCGTGGGGACGCCTTTGGGCGGGTATCGGTTGCCGAGGCACTCGAGGCGTTGCAGCCGGAAACGGGGCTGGTGTCGATCACCTGGGCGAGTGGCGAGATTGGCACGCTTCAGCCCGTGGCTGAAATCGCACGTGCGATTCGCCGCGAGCGGCCGGCCGGAGTCCTGCTCCACAGCGATGCCGTTCAGGCGGTGGCCTGGCAGGAAATTGGTTTTGCAGATTCAGCTCTCGACCTGCTGACGGTATCGGGCCATAAAATCGGGGCCCCAACCGGTGCCGGTGCGCTCATCGTGCGGGCGGACTGCCAGCTCGCGCCTCTTCTCTACGGCGGGCCACAGGAGCGAGGCCGACGTGCCGGCACGCCCAACGTCTCGGGTCTCGTCGGCTTTGGTGTGGCGGCCGGGCTCGCGCTGCGCGAACGCGAGAAACGGCGCCGATTGGTGGCCCGCGATATCGAAACGATTTTCGAGGTGCTGCAAAGCCAGGCTGGGCCTGTCCAACGTCTCGGGCCGCCAAACGGGCTGCCCAATACCCTCGCGATCGCTTTTTTGGGAATGCGGGGCGATGCGCTTCAAGTCGCGCTTGATCTTGAGGGGATTTGCGTTTCGACCGGACCAGCCTGCGCCGCCGGCGGGGCCGAGCCCAGTCCGGCTCTGGTCGCACTCGGGCTCGACGATGAAATTATCAAAGCCGCATTACGGATTTCCCTGGCCGAGCCCCTCGGGCAAGAGCAAGCTGTGGCTGTCGCGACGCAGATGGCAACTGTAGTGACGCGGGCCCGGCGTCGGGCTGTTGCCGGAAGGGCGGCGTGAAACAGATGAACCCTGAAGAGATTCGCCGTCGGATTGCGGCGCTGGTCCCCGCTGACGTTCTTGCGGCCCATGTGCGGCGGGGGCGGGCTGCGGCGGATGGCCGCGTCGTGGTCGCGATGTCCGGTGGTGTCGATAGCAGTGTAGCGGCGGCGCTTGCGTGCGCCGCAGGCTGCGAGGTCGTCGGCGTGTCGATGCGGCTCGCACCCGATGGTGGCGAAGCGCAGGGGGGCTGCTGTTCGCTCGAAGATTTCGAGGATGCACGACGTGTCGCCGACGTTCTCGGCTTCCCCCATTATGTGATCGACTTTCGCGACGCTTTCCGTTCGAGCGTTGTCGAGCCTTTCGTCGCCGCCTACCTCGCGGGCCGCACCCCGAATCCGTGTGCGCTCTGCAACCGGGAATTGAAATTCGACGCCCTGTGGAACTTTGCGGAGACTCTCGGCGCTTTGGCTCTGGCCACCGGGCATTATGCCGGAATCCGCGAGACGGAAGCGGGAGTGCCCGAGCTTCGCATGGCGGCCGATCCCGACAAGGACCAGAGCTATTTTCTTTTTGAGCTTGCCTCCGAAGCGCTGTCTCGGACCCTCTTTCCTCTCGGTGCTCTGCGCAAGGGAGACGTCCGCGAGATCGCTGGGCGGCTTCTGCTGCCGGTTGCCGAGAAGCCCGAGAGTCAGGATATCTGCTTCGTCGGCAAAGAGGGCTACGGCGCGCTGGTCGAGCGGCTGGCTGCGTCGGATCAGGTGCGCAGCGGAGTGGTGGTGGATGAGGCCGGTGCCGTGATCGGCAGCCATGCTGGCGTTCATAAATTTACCATCGGTCAGCGCCGGGGCTTGCCCGGCGGCAGCCTTGAGCCGCGCTACGTCACCGAGATCGATGCCGGGACCGGGGTGGTGCATTGCGGCCCGCGGGCCGGACTCGAACGGAAATCAGTGGCCGTCAGTCGTGTGACCCGCCAGAACACGGAGGACGGTGGCGAAGACCTGCAGGTCCGCGTGCGGCATCGTCATCCCCTTGTCCCCTGTCGGATCGCCGGCGTGGACGAATCCGGCCGGCTGCGAATCGACTTCGAGCGGCCCATCATCGGGGTGGCTCCCGGCCAGGCCGCGGTCTGGTATCGGGGGGACACGGTTGTCGGAGGTGGTTGGATCGAGGGAACATTCGATGGCTGAAGTATCGCTGGGCGACCTCGAACGCCGTCTTGGCCATGTGTTTGCCGAACCAGCGCTGCTGGAGCGGGCAATCAGCCACGCTTCGGCCAGCGCGACCGATAATGAACGCCTCGAATTCTTGGGGGACGCGGTGCTCGGGCTGATCGTGAGCGACCTGCTCGAGGCCGCGTGGCCGGATGCCGATGAAGGCCTTTTGTCTCGCCGGCGCGCTTCGCTGATCAATGAGGATTGTCTTGCCCGCAAGGCTGGCCAACTTGAGCTTGCCTCCGTGCTTCGGTTGGGGCGCGGTGAGGAAAAGACGGGCGGTCGCAAGAAGCCTTCCATCCTGGCGGGTGCTTTTGAGGCGGTGCTCGGTGCCCTGTTTCGGGACGGTGGGATCGAGGCGGCACGTCGCATGGTCGAACTCTGTTTCAAGGATGATTTACAGATGCCGATCGAGAGCGAAGTCGGCGATTTCAAGAGCCGTCTTCAGGAATGGACGCAGGGCCGGTTTCGCGCGGCGCCGGTTTACGAACTGGTCGAAGCGGAGGGACCGCCGCATGCACGGTGCTTCACGGCCGAGGTGCGCCTGCAGGGCGAAGCTTTGGGCCGGGGGGAGGGCGGTAGCCGGAAGCAGGCCGAGCAGGAAGCCGCGCGAGCGGCCATGTTCGCTCTCGAGGCCGGAGTTTTGCCGGGAGGGCTGGCATGACGCAGCCACAGCATAGGGCTGGATTTGTTGCGATTGTTGGACGGACGAATGCGGGAAAATCGACCCTACTGAACCAGATTTTGGGTCGAAAGCTGGCCATCGTCACACCCAAGCCGCAGACAACACGCCATCGCATCCTCGGCATCCTGCACCGACCCGAGACCCAATTTCTTTTCGTCGATACGCCCGGTTGGCATCGGCCGAGGACCCTTCTCGGTCAGCGGATGCTTCAGACCGCGCGCCAGAGTCTTGGCGATACCGAGCTTGCGCTCTGGGTCGTCGATGTCGCGAGGCCGCTGGATTCAGAAACCAGCGCCCTCGCGGCCGAGTTGCAGGAGTCCGGGCACCCGCTGGTCATCGCGGCCAACAAGCTCGACCTGACGCGACGAGGAGAACTGCTGACCGCAGTCGATGGGCTGGCGCGGATCGTTCCGGGGGCCCATATCGTTCCTGTGAGCGCGCTCAGCGGAGAAAACATTGAAGAGCTTTTGACGACCTGTGCCCAATTGCTGCCCGAGTCGCCGCCGCTGTATCCAGCCGACGCAGAGACCGATCTGCCTGAACGGTTTTTTGCTGCGGAGTTCGTCCGCGAGCAACTGGTCATGGCCACCGAGCAGGAGCTGCCCTACCAGACTGCCGTCGTGATTGAGGATTGGCGGGAAGAAGCCGAGCGGAATCTGGTCGTAATTTCGGCCAAAATCATTGTTTCCCGGGCTTCGCAGCGGGCGATTGTGCTCGGCGAGAGGGGTGCCCGTATTCGGGAAATTGGTTCGCGTGCCCGCGCGGAGATGGAGCGGTTCTTCGGTACCCGGGTCTACCTTGACCTCGTGGTCCGGGTGGACCCTGGTTGGTCGCGGCGTGTGAGCACTCTGAACGAGATGGGGATCTGAAGAATCGTGACCGAACCAGCGTTGATCGTCCTCGTCGGCCGCCCGAATGTGGGCAAGTCCACTCTCTTCAACCGGCTCGCCCGGCGCCGCAAGGCAATCGTTCATGACCGGCCCGGGGTGACTCGTGACGATGTTCGCGTTTCCGTTGTGCGGCGCGGCCGAGCTTACGAATTGATTGATACCGGGGGACTCGACGAACAGACCCCGGATGCGACGATCGAAGCCCGGGTGCAGCTTCGCACCCGGGCACTCGTCGGCGAGGCCACGGCTGTGCTGGTGGTGCTGGATGGGAATAGTGGACTGACGCCAGCAGATAAAGTGCTTGTCGAGCTGGTGCGGAAATCGGGACGACCCGTGCTCCATCTCGTGAACAAGATCGACCACACAGGGCACCAGAACCGGGTGCACGAATTTGCCAAGCTTGGGATTGAAACCTTGCAGCCGGTTTCGGCCGCCCACGGCACGGGTATCGAGGAAATCTGGGACTGGCTTGGCGAGCACGTCGACGCGCCGATCGTGGCCGCCAGGACGGGTGGGACTCGACGCGGTGCGCGCAGAAAAGACGACGAGGACGAGACCGAGATTTCCGATGAGGCTGAGACCGTCGCGGAGGGCGAAACAGAAGCGCCAGCGGTAGAAGAGGAAGATCGGCCGGTTGCCTTTGTTCTACTTGGCAGGCCGAATGCCGGCAAATCGTCGCTCCTGAACCGGATCTGTGGCAAGGAGCGGGCTCTGGTCGATGCCGTGCCCGGGACGACGCGCGACGCGCTGGATATCGAGATTGAGCATCGCGGCCAGCGCCTCCGGATCGTCGACACCGCCGGAATGCGACGACCCTCGCGAGTGATTGACGATGTCGAGAGTCTGGCGGTTGGTGGAGCCGTCTCGGCGCTGGGCCGGGCGGACGTTGCGGTGCTGGTGATCGACGGCACCAGCGGCCTGATGGACCAGGATTTGCGCATCGCCCAGTTGGTCTGGCGGCGTGGACGTGGGCTGGTCGTCGCCCTCAACAAGCTCGACCTGCTGAGTGAGAAGGAGCGGGCGAAGCAGCTCGAAGTGATCGAGGAGCGCCTCCCCGAGTGTCGTCCGCTGCGCATCGTCGCGACCAGCGGGCAGACCGGGGCGGGTGTCGGGGCTCTGCTGAAGGCGGCAACCGAAGTGGCTTTGGTGCGACGCAGGCGGATTTCAACTCCCGAGCTGAACCGCTGGATCTCGGAGGTCGTCGAGCGTCGTCCGCCGCCGCTCACGGCTCGCAAGCGGCCGACGAGAATACTGTATTCGACACAGACGGGAACGGCGCCTCCCGAGATCACGGTCTTTCTTTCGCAGGCGGAAGAGCTGCCGCAGGCGTGGCTGCGCCACCTGATCCTGACGCTGCGTGTGCGAGCCGGCTGGGTCGGGGTTCCGCTGAAAATCACCGAGCGTACGCGCCTTCGGCCTCCGAGGCCGGAGGCCCCTGCCAGAGATCGCGCTGGAGAACGTCTCAAGACCGGCCCGTCGCGCCACTGAGGGCTGAAGCCGACTGCCGGCGGGCAGGCCCTGGGGCCTGGAATTTGCCAAGACTTAAGTTTCAGATCCAGGTGTTGAGGCAGCCTTCTGGCGGGCAGGGCCTCTGCAGGTTCGTTAAGGAGCTTCCATGACGCCGGGTTCCAGAGAGCTGACCTTACTCGACCGGACACGCAGCGTGCTTGTCGTAATTGACGTACAGGAGCGTTACCTTCCCCATCTGCACCAGGGGGCCCGCCTGGTCGAGGCCGTGCGCCGACTCGCGCGTGGGGCGGGTCTCGCGGAGGTGCCGGTCGCCATCACCGAGCAATACCCACAGGGATTGGGACCGACGAGTGCTGCCGTCCGCGAGGCCCTTCCGCCGGCGAGTGCCTTCTTCAGCAAGCTCTCGATGTCGTGCCTCGGAGCGCAGGAGTTCCGCGATTGGCTCGACGCTTCGGGGCGGGATCAGGTGGTCCTCTGCGGGATTGAGGCCCATGCTTGCGTGGCCCAAACCGCGATCGAACTGCTGGCCTCGGGGCATCGCGTCCACCTGGTCCGGGATGCGGTGACGAGCCGTTTTCCCTTCGACGGGGAGGTCGCCGCTGCGCGGCTAGTGCTGGCGGGTGTGGTGCCGATGACCGTCGAAGGGGTTTTGCTCGAATGGGCGCGGACGGCGGAATCGCCGCTTTTCCAGCCGATACGGGCGCTGATCCGGGAGCCGCTGCCATCATGAATGAATCTGCCCGAGTCGCTGAAGAAGACCGCCCATGAAGAGTCTCTGGTCCGACGAGGAAGCCCGGCGCTTCGAGGCCCACTACGCCTCGGTTGGCTCGGAACTGGCCCTGCGGGTCTATACCTGCCGTCTGATCGGTGGTGATCCCACTCTCGTCATGCACGGCGGCGGCAATTGTTCGGTCAAGGTTCGACAACGGACGGTGCTCGGCGAGCAGGTTGAAGCCATCTGCGTCAAGGGCAGCGGCTGGGATCTCGACAGCATCGAACCGGCCGGCTTGCCGGCACTCGAACTCGAGCCCCTGCGCCGCCTGAGAGCCCTTGCGGCACTCAGCGATGAGGAGATGGTCAACCAGCAGCGGCGGCACCTATTCGATTCCACGGCGCCAAATCCATCGGTTGAGACCCTGTTGCACGCCTTTCTTCCCCATCGTTTTATCGACCATACCCACGCCGACGCAATCCTTGCGCTGACCAACCAGCCGGATGGCGAAAAGCTGGTGCGCGATGCCCTCGGCGATCGGGTGGCGATCGTCCCCTACGTGATGCCCGGTTTCGATCTCGCCCGTGCTGCCGCGGACGTCCTCGAACAAAACCCGGGCGTGATTGGATTGGTGCTGCTGAAGCACGGCCTTTTCACTTTCGGCGACGATGCGCGCACCAGCTACGAACGCACGATCGATCTGGTCGACCGGGCAGAGAGCCATCTCGCAGCCCGGGCGGTGGCGGCGACGGATCGTGCACCCGATGCAACCGATCTGCGCCGTGCGGCACGGGGTGCAGCCCGCCTGGGACCTCTGTTGCGCGGTCGGCTCGCCAGCACGGATGCAGATGGGGACGGCAAGCAGCGGGTCGTACTGGAGTGGCGTGGCCAGGCCGAAGTCTTGTCGCTGCTCGCCGATCCAGCCTGTGGCAAGCTTGCCGGTCGCGGCCCCCTGACGCCAGACCATGTCATCCGGACCAAGGCGACGCCACTCTTTCTTGACGATCTGAGTTTTGAGGACGGCGAGGACGCCGTGATCGCGAAGCGCCTCGACGAGGGTATCGCCGCCTTTCGCGCTGCGTACGAGGCGTATTTCGAACGCAATGTCGGGCCGCGCGAAGTCAAGCGGCTCGACCCGGATCCGCGCGTGCTGCTGGTCCCCGGAGTGGGACTGTTCGGCGTCGGTAAAACCCGCAAAGATGCGGCAATCGCAGCTGATATTGCCGAGCATACCCTGCGCATCAAGGCTCTCGCAGAGCGCGCTGGGCAGTATCAGGCACTTGACGAATCCCACCTCTTCGATATGGAGTATTGGAGTCTCGAGCAGGCCAAACTGGGTCGAGCGGCCGAGAAGCGATTGGCAGGCCAGGTGGCGCTGGTGACGGGTGCAGCCGGTGCGATCGGGGTTGGGATCGCGCTAGAACTCGCCGCAGCCGGAGCACATCTCGTGTTGACCGACGTCGATGACGCAGGGCTTGAAAAAGCTCGTGAGCGGGTTGCGGCTGTGTCCGGACGCCTGGGCTGCCTGGCCGTACGCATGGATGTCACCTCGGAGGATTCGGTCCGCGCCGGTTTCGAGGAGGCCTGCCGGATCTTTGGTGGCATCGATGTGGTTGTTCCCAACGCCGGCATCGCTCACGTCAGCGCGCTCGTCGAGACCGATGATGCAGCTTTTCGACGCGTGCTTGATGTCAATCTTCGCGGCTACTTCCTCACCATGCGCGAGGCGGCACGCGTCCTGCGGGCCCAGGGCACGGGTGGGACGATCGTCATCAACTCATCCAAGAATGTTTTTGGACCAGGCGCGGATTTCGGCGCCTATAGTGCGTCGAAGGCGGCCGGCCACCAACTCGGCAAGGTGGCGGCGATCGAACTTGCGCCTCTTGGCGTGCGGGTGAATATGATCAACGCCGATGCCGTCTTTGCGGAGGGCGCCACGAGTTCTGGCCTCTGGCAGGCGATCGGTGCCGATCGGGCCCGCTCGAAGGGCCTCGAGCCGGGCGAGTTGGA
>VFKT01000232.1 GCA_009885395.1 Deltaproteobacteria bacterium
CACGTCGAGCCCGAGCGCGCGTGAATCGAGCAGCGCCGAATAGCCGCGCACGACCCCGCCCTGTTCGAGCTTCTTCAACCGCTCGAGAACCGACGGCGCCGACAGACCGACCTCCTCACCAATTTTGGCGAAGGACGTCTTGCAGTCCCGCTGCAAGGTCTGCAGGATTTGCAAGTCTGTGGCGTCGAGCTCAAGCTCTTCACCATTACCGAATTTCATTAGGATTCCGAGAGGAGACGCCTAACGGGTAGCGGATCTGGAATCGGGCTGTCAACGGTTCGCTAGGCAAAGATGCCTTAGGCCTTTCGTCGGGCGTGGAGGCCCGGGCTCTTCCTCCCCGGGGGCGGCTTGCCAAAGCCCGGCGAAAGGCGAGATGAACGTCCCGGCGGGTGATAGAGAATCGCCGCCGGACCAACCGTATGAGGAGTTGCCGAAAACCATGAGCCGCCCGCGCCTCGCCTTCACCGATCCCGACTACTGGCTCGACGGGATCGAAGAGACCTACGGCTGGCTGCGCGCCAATGAACCGGTGGCCTGGGCCGAGGACGGCCAGTTCCACGTCCTCGCGAAGCATGCCGACGTGCTCCGGGTCTCAAGAGAGAACACGATATTTCGTTCGGGTCGGGGCGTGCTGGTGCGCGACGAGATGCGGCGCGGCACGATGCCGGGCGCGCCCTCGATCATCTATATGGACCCGCCACAACACGCCCGGCATCGACGCATCGTGTCGCGCGGCTTCACGCCCCGCATGGTGGCCGAGCTTGAGCCGCGCGTGCGACAGACCGTGCGCGCAACTTTGGCCGCCATTCCAGCCAACGAAGAGGTCGATTTCGTCGACCTGCTGGCCGCTCCCGTGCCGATCGCCGTCATCGCCCAGATGCTCGGGGTGCCCGAAAGCGATTGGGAACCGTTTCGGCGCTGGTCCGACGCGCTGATCGAAGGCGCCGACACGGGTGCTTCGGAAACCTCGATGGCGAGTGTGGCGGAGTTGTGGGCCTACTTTTCCACCCAGATCACCGCACGCCGGGAGCACCCCCTCGAGGATGTTCTCTCGGCCTTGGCTTGCGCCGAAATCGATGGGGAACATCTCACCAATGACGAATTGGTGATTTTTATTCTGACGCTTCTTGTTGCTGGTAACGAAACCACACGCAGCCTGCTTTCTGGCAGCGCGCGCGCTTTCGCCGAGCACCCCTTGCAGTGGTCGCGGCTGCGCGAGGATCACACGTTGGTACCTGGCGCCGTCGAGGAATGCCTGCGCTGGACTACGCCTATCAAAAATTTTGCACGCACCGCCACTCGCAACACCGAGATCCACGGCGTGCCGATTCCAGAGGGTGGCTATGTCGTCATGCTCTACGCCTCGGCCAACCGCGATGAGGAGGCCTTCGGTGCAACGGCCAACTGCTTCGACATCGGTCGGCTGACCGAGCCGGGCCACCTCGCCTTCGGTTTCGGGGAGCACGTCTGCCTCGGTGGCAGTCTCGCCCGGATGGAGACACGAGTCGTATTTGAGGAAATGCTGGCACGTTTTGCGTCGATGGAACTGGCGGCGGAGCCCGAGCGGATCGCTTCGACCCTGGTCAACGGCATGGTGCGGCTACCCCTGATCCTGCGGGAGAGCTGAGGCAGAATCCTCGAAGGGCCCGGCGGGACCGCCTCTTGGCGGACGCGGACTTGAAACGGGTGGCTGGCGCGCCGGCAAGGATTCCTACCAGCCCGGAAAGGCGCAATAATTGCGCTTTTCCGACCAGGGTAGCCCTCGCGGGGGCGATATCTGCACGCCTCGCTCAGCAGCGCTCGATGATCGTCGCAGTACCCAGCCCGCCGCCGCAACACATCGCGATCAAGGCCCGACGTCCACCGGTGCGCTCAAGTTCGTGCAGGGCGGTGGTGATCAGGCGCGAGCCGGTGCAGCCGGTGGGATGACCAATCGCGATCGCACCACCATTGGGGTTGACGCGCTCCGGGTTGGGCCGCAGTTCCTTCTCCCAGGCGATCACGACGCAGGCAAAGGCCTCATTGACCTCGAAGACATCGATCTGGTCGATTGTGAGTCCGGTCTGCTCAAGCACCTTGCGCGAGGCCGGAATCGGGCCCTTCAGCATGGTGACGGGATCGACACCCACCAGCGTCGTCGCCAGGATACGGGCACGCGGCTTGAGCCCCAGTTCTTTTGCCTTCTCGGGCGAGGCGAGCAGAAGTGCTGCGGCACCGTCGGAAACCTGCGAGGACGTGCCGGCGGTGTGCACGCCGCCCTGCTCGACCGCCTTGAGTTCGGCCAGCTTCTCCAACGAGGTCTGGCGCAGGCCCTCGTCCTTCGAGATGACGCGGGTCTCGCCGGTTGGTTTGCCAGCTTCGTCAAGCACCGGTGCCGTGATCGGCGCCACTTCACGATCGAAATGACCGGCGGCCCACGCCGCCTGGGCGCGTTCCTGGCTGCGCAGGCCGAAGCGGTCGGTGTCCTCGCGCGTGATGCCATATTCCTTGACGATCATCTCCGCACCCTGGAACTGCGACGTCGGCATGTAATGCTGCATATATTGCGCCGTGATCGGGAAGGACGGTTTCATATTCGTACCAAGCGGCACCCGCGTCATGGTTTCGACGCCGCAAGCCAGCACGATGTCTTCGATGCCCGAGCCGATGAGCGCCGCCGCCAACGACACCGCCTGCTGCGAAGACCCACATTGACTGTCGACCGTGCTGCCGGCCACCTCAAGCGGTAAGCCGGCCGTGAGCCAGGCCAGACGTGCGATGTTGAAGGATTGCTCGCTCACTTGCGAAACGCAGCCGCCGATCACTTGCCCCACCTTTGCCGGGTCGATGCCGGAACGCTCGATGCACGCCTTCTGCACGGCGGCCAGCAGATCCGCGGCGGGCATTCCGGCCAGACCACCTTTGCGGCGACCGATTGGGCTGCGCACGGCTTCGACAATGACGACTTCTCGCATCGGGAACTCCTTCGTGGTCGGTCGCGGCGCGCGGCCGCTCAGGGCGGCGTTAACGGACCCGCTGCGGCGACGCACCTGAAGGCCAGCAAGAGCGGCATATCCTCGCTGCTTCACGCCGGCGTTCACCGACCCACGGCAATCCGAGAGCTTCGACGCCACCGAGCGGATGCGCTGGGGGCTGCTTTCACGCCGGCGTTCACCGACCCACGGCGATGGCGCACTGGATTGGGGCGGCCGGACGGACGGCTCGCTCAGCAGGCCCGAGGTGTCCTGATCGTTCCTGCCCCTGCGTCCCCCCGCGCTGCCCCCGCAGCCGCAGGGGCCCGAGTCCAGATGGCGGACAGAGCAGATGGAGTTTAACCATCATGGCGCAAGGCTCCCTTCCTCATGGCGATGAACGCAACCCTCTACAGCTTCGAGATCCAGCTCGCCGACGTCGATCGCGGCGTCTACGAATCGTTGTCTCTACGGGTCGCGCAACAGCCCTCGGAAACCGCCGAGTACCTGCTCACCCGCGTGTTGGCGTATTGCCTTGAATACACCGAGGGGATCGAGTTCTCGCGCGGCCTTGCCGTCCCCGACGAGCCGGCCCTGCTGGTGCGCGACTTGACGGGCGCGTACCAGAGCTGGATCGAGGTCGGCACGCCAGATGCCGCGCGCCTGCACAAGGCGAGCAAAGCCGCACCGCGAGTTGCGGTCTATATGCACAAAGATCCGCTGCCACTGCTCGGTCGACTGGCCGGCGAGAAGATCCATCGGATGGAAGCGCTCGAGATCCATGGCATCGATCGCGCCCTGCTGGCCGAGCTGGTGCCCCTCCTCTCCCGTCGCATGGCGCTGGACATCACCGTCACCGACAGGAACCTCTACGTGACAATCGGAGACCGCACCTGTTCCGGCGTGGTGGAGAGGTTCGGTCTTGCGTCCGCATCGTAGAGCCTCCGCTGCGCATATTCACAAGCCCCGCTGACGGCTGCTGGCAAATCTGGCCGTTGCCCTGAGGCACGGGCGCCGGAGTGCCCGCCGCAGAAGGCAAGGCCTGCCGAGCTATTTCGTAATCAGCTCCAGGCCGCTCGTACCACCAAGGCAGGGCAGATCCTCGCCGACACGGGCCCAAACGGCGTGGTCATCGAAGAAAAAATGCAGCTCGGGCGGTCTGTCGATCTCTGAATCCATGTTTGCGAGTGGGATGTCGACCTGCCGGAATGGCTCGCCACCACACAGAAAAGCGAGGTGCCCCAAGGACTGCAAAAGGAGCGGCTGCTTTGAGGCGACGATTCGTAGCGGGTCAGCGTTTCGGCCCCGGTCTCGATCGAGAGTTGCTCCCGGGGCACGCCAAACCACGTCACGTAGGCTGCGCCGTGGTTCCGCCGGCACATCCTACGCCGCAGGTCCGGCGCGAGGTCTGCGTCAAACTTGCTCCAGCGCGGCTGCGATCCCAGCCCGCGCTGGGCCGGACACTGGTTCCGAGCTAGGTTGCGCCGCATGTCAGCGCATCCCCCCCTCGATGGCCGAGGCCGCCGCGACGACCCGCCACCCGACCCCTTCGCGCCGGCGCGGCTGGGGCCGATCACGCTGCGCAACCGGATCATCAAATCGGCAACCTTCGAGGGCGTGGTGCCCGAGGCCCTCGTCACACCTGAATTAGTCGATTTCCACCGGCGCGTCGCCCAGGGCGGCGTCGGAATGACCACCGTCGCCTACCTCGCGGTGGCGCCCGAGGGCCGTACCCATGCCGCTTGCCTCTGGCTGCGGCCACAGGCCGTACCCGGACTCGCCCGGCTGGCCGAGGCCGTGCACCAGGCGGGCGCATGCATCGCGGGCCAAATCGGCCACGCCGGCCCGGTTGCCAATGCAAAATCCAACGGCGCGCCCGCGCTCGGTGCCGTGCGCTCCTTCAACCCGATGTCGATGAAGATCACACGCGCGGTCGGTGAACGTGATCTCGAGCGAATCACAGCCGACCATGCGCGCGGCGCCCGGTTTCTGAAAGACGCCGGGTTTGACGCGATCGAAATCCACCTTGCCCACAACTACCTGGCCAGCGTGTTCCTCAGTCCGCGCTTCAACAGCCGCGGCGACGCCTGGAGTGGCAGCCTCGAGAACCGCGCCCGCTTCGCCCGTCAGATCGTGCGGGCCGTGCGAGAGGCCGTTGGGCCTTCGATGGCGGTCACGGCCAAGGTCAGCCTGCACGACGGCGTACCGGGTGGCCTTCGTCCCCCCGAGAGCACGGAATTCGCGAGGCTGCTGGAGCAGGACGGTGCGCTCGACGCGATTGAATTGACCGGCGGTAGTTCACTCGCCAACCCGATGTACCTGTTTCGGGGCGACGCACCGCGGGCAGATTTCGCGCGCTCCCTGCCCCCACTACGAAGACTCGCCTTCCGCTTCCTGGGCAAACGCTTCATGCCCTCGTATCCTTTCGAAGAAGCCTATTTCCGCTCGATGGCGCTCGAGGTACGGGCGACGCTGAAGATGCCTCTGATCCTGCTCGGCGGTATCAATCGGCTCGAAACCATCCAGCAGGCCATGGCCGACGGTTTTCAATTTGTCGCCATGGGCCGAGCCCTGCTGCGCGAACCCGACCTCATCGCCCGGATGCAGGCAGGCCGGGCCACCGCGGGCAATTGCATCCACTGCAACCGCTGCATGGTGTCGATCTACAGCGGCAGCCGTTGTGTGGTTGACCATCCGGAAGCGATCGTCGCCAGTGCCCCACTCACCTGAGCCGGGAGTGGTGGCGGTTCAACACTGAGCTGTCCCCGGTAATTCGTCTGCCAAAAGCGCGGCCTCAGGCCGCCTTCGCCTGTTGAGCACCGTGCTTGCTGAGCCAATCCTGATGTGGCAACGACTTCCGAACTTGCCGGCCCTGAATTGTAGTGGTCGGCATAAGGGGGCCACGACCATGACCGAACAGAAAGCAGACCCGATTCAACTGGTTCCCAATAATACGCTGCTGACCAATTCGCCCGAGGAAGGCCGCCAACTGGCGATGAAGATGGCGCGGCCGATCATCAAAGCGACGCAGCCCGATGGGTCCGTTCGCGAGCGGCTACGTCCTGTTTATGCCGAAGACCCGGCGATGCTGATTGCATTGGGGCAAAACGTGGCGCTTGAGTTTGCCGTGATCGCCGCCGCCAATAATTACTGGAAACAGTGATTCAGGCCCGGGCGGGGGCGGCTCCGTC
>VFKT01000055.1 GCA_009885395.1 Deltaproteobacteria bacterium
CGGCGGCAGTGGCGTCGGCACGGCGGCGATCCGCATGGCACGCGAAGCGGGCGTGCGTTGCATCGTGACGGCGGGTGGCGCCGAGCGTTGTCAGCGTTGCCTCGACCTCGGCGCGGATTTTGCAATCGACTACCACACGAGGGATTTTGCGGAGGATGTGCTCTCTGCAACCGGGGGGCGCGGCGTCGACGTTGTGCTCGACCCGATCGGTGGCTCGTATCTCGACCGCAATCTGCGCAGCCTCGCCATCGGGGGCAGGCTTGTCGCCATCGGCTTGACCGGTGGAGCGCGGGCCGAACTCGATCTGGGCCGATTGTTGATCTGCCGGCTGGAGGTGATTGGCTCGACGCTGCGGGCGCGCGGGCTCGCTGAGAAGGCGGCGATCGTGCGCGGCTTCCGCGAACGCTTCGGCGTGGCTCTTGCGGCTTCCCGGCTCGATCCCGTGATTGAGGCCGTCTTGCCGCTGGAGCAGGCCGGCGAGGCGCATCGCATGATGGCCGCCGGTGGCCATTTCGGCAAAATCATTCTGCGGATGTAGGGGGATTTCTTGATAATCAGCACGATGCAGGACAGGCCGCTCACGATCAGTTCGCTGCTTGAGCATGGTCAACGCGTTTACGCGGAGAGTCTAATCAGCACCTGCGAGGGCGGGCAGGTGCGCACCGCCACCTTCTCGCAGGTCGCAGAAGGCGCCGAGCGCCTCGCCGCAGCCCTCACGCGTCTGGGCATTGGTGCCGGCGACCGTGTCGGCACCTTTTTGTGGAATACGCAGGAGCATATGGAAGCCTATCTCGCGATCCCCTCGATGGGGGCCGTGCTGCATACGCTCAATATCCGGCTCTTCCCCGAGCAGCTCTCCTACGTCGTGCGACACGCGGCCGACCGGGCGGTGATCGTCGATGCCACGCTGCTGCCCTTGATCGCGCGCGTCGCCCCTGAAATCGACTGCGTCGAGCATTGGATCATCATCGGCGAAGGCGATACCAGCGCATTGCAGGGAAAGGTCTGGCGCTATGCCGATCTGCTTGCGGCCGAGAGCCCGGGCTTTGTCTGGCCAGAAATCGACGAACGTCAAGCCGCAGCGATGTGCTACACCAGCGGCACCACCGGCAATCCCAAGGGGGTGGTCTATTCACATCGCTCCACCTGGCTGCACTCCTTCGCTGCGACCTCCGGAGCCTGCTTCGCGCTCTCGGAACGCGATTCCGTCCTCTTGATCGTGCCGATGTTCCACGCCAACGCCTGGGGCCTGCCCTACGCCGCTTGGTCGGTCGGTGCGGATCTGGTCATGCCGGCCCGTTTTCTCCAGGCCGAGCCTTTATGTCGGTTGATCGCGGAGCAGCGGCCCACCTTCTCCGGCGCGGTGCCGACGATCTGGAACGATATTTTGCGCTACGGCGAAACCACTGAGCTTGACCTCTCGTCGCTGCGCATGGTGGTCTGCGGCGGCTCGGCGGTGCCACGCATCTTGATGGAGCGTTTCGAGCAGCGCTACGGGCTGCGCATCATCCAGGCCTGGGGCATGACGGAAACCAGCCCGTTGGGGGCGATTTCGCATCCGCCGCGCGATGCGACAGCGTCGGATGAGATGACCTGGCGTTCGCGCACCGGACGGATTGCCGCCGGAGTCGAGATACGCACCGTCGATGATGCCGGCCTGGTGCTGCCCTGGGATGGCAAAAGCGTCGGCGAGATCGAGTGCCGTGGACCCTGGATCACGGCTTCGTATTATGGGGACCCGTCGCCGGAGAAATTCCATGATGGCTGGTTGCGGACCGGCGACGTCGGCTGGGTGGATGGGCGTGGTTTCGTCCAGATCACGGATAGGGCCAAGGATGTCATCAAATCGGGCGGCGAGTGGATTTCGTCGGTCGAACTCGAGAACGAAATCATGGCGCACCCCGACGTGATCGAAGCCGCCGTCGTGGCGGTGCCAGACGCCCGCTGGGACGAGCGGCCGCTGGCCTGCGTGGTGTGCCGGAGTGGTAAGCCAGTCGCGGCCGAGGTGCTGCAAAAATTCTTGGCGGGGCGGGTTGCGAAATGGTGGTTGCCCGAGCGCTGGGCCTTTGTCACCGAGATCCCAAAGACCAGTGTTGGTAAATTTGACAAGAAAGTTTTGCGGGCGCGTTATGCCGAGGGTGGGCTGGAGGTGATCACGATCGAAGGGGCGTCGTCGTGAGCCTGACGGGCGCCTTCACGCTTGGCGAGGCTCTCGCTGTCGCGGCGCTGCGCGGCCCCAGCTTTGCGCCCATCATCGAAGAGAATCGGCGCACGAGCGTCGTGACTTTGCACGAGCGAGCGGATGCGGTCGCGACCGAACTTGGTCGGCGCGGTCTGGCCGGGCGTCGGCTCGGGTTGCGGGTGCAGAACTCCGCACCCCATATCGCCGCGATGTTCGGCGTCTGGCGCGCCGGCGGTGTGCTGGTGCCGCTGAATCCAAAACTTACAGAAGGTGAAGTCAATGGGCTTCTTCAAAACGCCGGTGCGGCAGCCTTGCTCGAGGTCGATCAAAACACCGGAGAACTCACGCTGAGCCTTGGCCCCGAAGCGGAGTCGGCGGCCGTCGAGCCGGGTGCCGGTGCTGAGGCCCCGGCCGTGATCGCCTACACCTCGGGCACGACCGGCGCGCCCAAGGGTGTCGTGCTGACGCACTCGAATATGCTCTGGGCGGCGTTCGCCGTCGCCCGCACCCGGCGCGATCGGGCTTCGGGCGTCGCGGCCGTGGTCAGTCCGCTGTGCCACAACCCGATTTTCGTTTCGCATTACCTGGCCCGGCTCTTGACTGGCGGTAGCGTGGTGCTGGGGGCCTTCGAGCCCGAGCGCGTGGCGCGAATCGTCCGCGAGCACGGCATCACGGATCTGCCGCTGGTGCCCGCGATGATCCGGCCCCTGCTGGCGGCGGCGGGCCTTGAGGGAGCAGGCTCGATCGAGAAGGTCTCAGTCGGCAGCGCCTTGACGCCGATGGCGATCAAGCAGGAACTCGCCGAGCGCTTTGGTGGCGCCGAAATCATCGAAGCCTATGGTCAGACCGAGAGCACGGACGGCTTGACCATGACGGTCGGCCGCGAGGCACTCGAACGTCCGGGGACGGTCGGTCGGCCGCACGCCCTCTTCGCGCTGGCGGTGGCTACACCCGGCGGCGGCGACCTCACGGCGGGCCAGGTCGGTGAGGTTCTTGCCCGGGGACCGGGCGTGATGCGGGGCTATCTCGACCAGCCAGCGGCGACTGCCGAGGCGCTGCGCGACGGCTGGTTGCATACCGGAGATCTCGGGCGTCTCGATGATGATGGATTCCTATATGTGACTGGACGGCTCAAGGAGATCATCATCACCGGCGGCGAGAATGTCAGCCCCGACGAAATCGAGGCGGTTCTCGCCCGACATCCGGCCGTTGCCGAGGTGGCGATTTTCGGCACACCGCACCCACGCTGGGGCGAGCAGGTGACGGCTGCGGTGGTGCTGCGTAGCCCGATCGATTGCGCGACCCTGCGCGAATTCGCGCGGCCTCATTTGGCACCCTTCAAATTGCCTCGCGCTTTGGTGGTGGTCGATTCGCTGCCCCGCACCAGTGCCGGCAAGGTGAGGCGCAACGAATTGCGTGAGCGTTTTCACGACGAGGTGCTGCCCGACTGATCTGGCCCGAGTGCGGACGCTGTTGCGGCGCCTGCGCTGCCGTGGTCATGATGTGGGTCTGTCGCCGTGGTGGGGCAGATCGAGATCTCCGCGGCGCGATGCGGGGGATCTTTCGTGTCCAACGGGGCGCTTTGCCTCCCTTCGGCACCGGGCTGAGCGTCCAGCACGGTGGTGCCTGGTACTGGATTGCCAACGATGACCAGATCAGCAAAAAGGCTTTCGGCCTGGTTCGGGATCTTTTCAACTTGCAGATCAAAATGCTCAGCGATCGATCGACACCAATAATGACGATCCCGTTCAGTTGAGTCCTGCCAGCGGGGAGGGAACAAGGTTCGACGGTCTCTCGGGACCGATTCATGCGCGGGTTGCGACCTGCGCGCAGGAGGAAAGTCATGACAGAGCGTTCACGAAGCGAATTCGAGCCGGTGAAGGTCGGCTGGTTGGGTGCGTGCCTCGACGGCGAGGGCGGCGGCTACGATCGGATCCATCGCATGGCTTTCGACGAAGCTCTCGAGCAGGGTGTTTTGCCGCGGCGGGTCGAACACATCATCCGCGCCGAGAACGGTCTACCCAACGGCTCGGCAAAAAACGCGATAGACGGTTACCGCTGGCTGGTCGAACAAGGCTGCGTGATCATCGCCGGCGCCTACAGTTCCGACAACGCCATCGCGGTTGCGCCACACGCCAATGCGGCGCAGGTTCCGCTCGTCAGTTGGTGCGGAACCGAACGCTATTTCGGGGAGTATTGTTTCCAACTCGGCAACGGGGATTGTGGCGGCGACGCCGCTCTCATGGCCGCCTGGTTGCAACGTCAAGGACATCGGCGAATCGCCGTGCTGAACGAAGTCTCGCCCAACGGCGAAGAGTATTTCCGGTTCTTTCGCCAGGAGTGTCGCCGGCTCGGTCTCTCGGTCGGCGCCGTTGAGACCGTACCTCAGCAACCGAAGAGCCTCGCTGATAATCTACGCAATCTGCAGCGCGCGGATTGCGACGCGTTGGCCTATATGGGCTACGGCATGCTCTGCGCCCAGGGGTTGATGCGACCGGCACTCGAGGCGATCGGTTGGGATCCGCCGCGTATCATGACTACCGCTTTCATGTTCTACCTGGTCGGCTTCCAACATTTCGAAGGCTGGGTGGGTATCGACCAGTTCTGCCCGGCAAATCCCCGGGTGGAGCCCTTTCGATTGCGCTTCGAGCAACGTCATGGCGCCCAGCCTCCGATGTGGCCCAATGCGATTCCGCTGCTTGCATACGATACCGCGCGGGTCATGGTCGAAGCCTTGCACCGGGCCCCTCTGCTCACCGGGCCGGGGCTGAAGGATGGGCTTGAGCGCATTCGATTCCTGCCTTCGACCACGGGTGGGCCGCGGACGCATATCGCCTGCAGCCCGTATGACCATAAAATGTTCAAAGGCGACTGGCTGCTTTACGGTCGGGTGGCGGATGGACGGCTCGAGTTCGAGGGGCTTTTCGAACCTGCTCCCGGCACGGCTTGAGCGAAACTGTGGTGAGAGCGGGCAGCGCGCGACCTGCGGGGCCGGACTGCCATGACGCCCTGGCAGCTCAAGGCACCTCCTCCAGCCTGAGCCCGCGCACGCGGAAGGGCAAGGGCCGGTGCTCAGGATCGCGCCGGTCAAAGGCGACGCCGATCAACGCCTGACCGTCAGCCGAGACGCCCAGCACGGCGTTGAGTTGGAAAGAGGCGGCGGGTGCGATGCCCGCCTGGCTGAGCACGTCGGCGAGGCGCACGGCTCCCCGGCTCTCGCTCCAGACGATGGCGTGGGCGTCCTCGAAGGCAAAGGGATCGAATCCGCTGTAGCCGCCGGCGACCTGGCCGTCGGCCGAGAGGCTCGTCAGCACGCCCGATTTCTGGCCGGAGATCGCCGTGATGACCTCGGGGACGAGGGCGTTCCAGACCACCGGTACTGATTCGGGTTCGGTCCCGGCCACGCCTCGTCGCATGCAGGTTCCGACGGCCCGATCGGTATCAGCCAGTGCGCTCAGCGTGCAGACATCGAAGCCAGTCGGCACCCCGGCAGATCTTGACGCTCCATTTCTCAGATCAACGACGGCATCCGTGACTTGCCCCTGGAGGCCGGTGGCCGGAAGGCAGCAGAGCGCTGCTGTCTGACCATCCGGTGAGAGCGCGTGGGCATCGTCGAATTCAAGGATTTCAGGCTGTGCTTCCGGCGTCCGCCACAGCACGGCGCGGGCGGTCGCAGTGGGCTCCAGGAGCATGGTGCCGAGGAGGACGGTGCCATCGGCAGAGACGTCGGTGGCATGCCCAGCAATCGCCCCGGGGGGAGACGCGAGCAGGCGGGCGGAATCGTCCTCGAGCCGCCAGATCGCCGGTTGCGGAGCGTCAATTATACCGTTGCCGCTTGCGCCCGCCAAGACCTTGCCGTCGGCTGAAATCGCCTGAACCGTCGAGCCGCCGAATGGGGCCGCAGATGCCGGTGCGAGCACGCGTAGAGCGCCGGTTGTGTCCCATAATAGCGCACGCGAAATGGTGTCGTTCAGGCCGCTGCCGCCGACGACCGAGCCATCCGCCGAAAGAGAGCGCGTTCGAACCATGGTCTGGTCCGGAGCGGAGAGAATCTCGAAGACGGGTTCGGCCAGAGGCGGGCCCGCAGCCCGGTTGTCTGCACCGCAACCCGATAACAGCAAGCCCAGAAGCGGTCGCGCCACCAAAGCGGAGATTCGAAGTCTTGCCCCAGTCGTTGTGTTCATGGATGCCCTCTCTCGGCCGGGAGGTGGCCGAATCCGATCAGGTTCGTCGATTGCCAGCGACAACCCGACGAACAGAAACTTTCTTCGGCAAGTCTCGCGCGCGTCGGTGTGTCCTGTCCATGGCGCGGCGCCGGAAATTGAAAGAGGACGCAAGTTTCCTGTCGAGGTCCGATTCCTTGGGCAGCAGACCGGGGCGATGCCGCCGCCGCTTTCGAGCCCCTGCGGGCCGTCCCGCGAAGATCCGGCAGCAGGGGCGCTCCCAGCATTCCGTTGAGCTAAGGCGATGGCGATGGCAATCCCGAGTCCAATTCCGATAAAGGACGCGAGCACCGCTCTGATCCACCTCTACCGGGGCGAGCTCGGGCGGATGACCGCCTACCGCGCGCGACTCGATGCCACGACCAATTGGGCGGTTGGCGCGACGGCGGCAATGGCTTCGTTCACTCTTGGCGATCCGGCCGTGCCGCATTTTGTTCTGCTGCTCGCGGCCGTTCTGGTGGTTGTCTTTCTCGGAATGGAAGCCCGACGCTACCGCTTCTATGAATTGGTCCGGCAACGCGTTCGGCTGCTCGAAACAGGATTTTATGGCGACATCCTCGGTCAGGGTCGCCCCGGTTGGAAAGCCAAATTACACGAAAGCCTGATGCAGCCACGGGCCCCGATCAGCCCGATTGAGGCCATCTCGCAGCGGCTGCGCCGCAACTACCTGTGGCTCATCCTGGTGCTTTCTGCCGCCTGGGGCCTGAAGCTCGCAATCCATGGAAAGGGATCGTTCTTCGCTGCCGCGCAGGCGGGGCCGTTCCCCGGCGCAGTCGTCGTCGGCGGTGTTCTGCTCGTTCTGCTCGCGGCTGTGATCCTTGCTCTCTCGTACCGTCAAGATGAAAGAGAATGACGCGGAAAGCCGATTTTCCGGGGGCCCGGGAGAGACGCGCTGACCGGCCTCGCGGCGAGTCTGCTCCTGCTGTCAAGGATACGATTCATGCGGGCAGCCCGCGCTAGCCGTCTGCCGCGTCGCCGGGCAGGCGCGGGTCCTCGTCGGCCCATGGCGCGCAGCGCGCCGTGTCCGGCTTGACTTCAAACCCGAGCGTTGTTGCCGCGGCCAGGAGCGAGCATTCGACATGATCACCAATTGAAGAACTGACGTTAAAGATCGCATTGTCGTTCCCAGGCGCTGCGGCGAGCACCTCGGGATAACCTTCCTCGGGCGAGATCAGATAGCCGAGTTGGTCGTTGGCGACGCCGAAGACGAAATGATGCTCGGCAACTACCCGCTCCTCAAGCGCGAGTTGGATGGCTGGATAGCCTTCGCCCGGAAGCGTGGCGAAGAAAACGTCACCGATATGTCCGGCACTGATGACGGTGCCGATGCTGTCGCCTTCACGCCAGGGCGGGGCGGCGCTGCGCGAAATGAGGCTGCCGAGAAGATCAATCGGAAAAAGAGGATTGCCGTAGGTATGCCGCAGAAAGCGCTGATCGGCTGCAATTTCGTCCCCCTGCACCTCGACCGGCTGGCTGAGCGCCGTGCGGACCCGCTCGAGAACCAGACCGCCGTAGCTCTCAAGGCGCTCGATATCGGTCGAGCCACCTCCGCTGCCGCGATCGGGCTGGGTGCGGCCAATGTCGGCCATCATCACGACTGCGGCCTCGATGCCGAGTTCAGTTTCGATGCCGGCGGAAACCACACTCGGCCAGTCGCCCGAGATGAGTGTGTTGCCGCTGCCCATCACAGTGGCATGGGCTGAATAGTTGATCAGGACGGCGAGCGGCTGGGCGTTGTCGTCCTTCGCGGTCGCCAGCAACACCCGCAGTTCACCGTCGAGCGTGTCATTTGGAGGTAAATCGAATTGACTGCGGATCAAATCGGTTGCGTCGACCGAACCGGTCCAGAGCTGGGCTGGTGCGCGTGCCTCCCAAGCATCGACAATCGCGCCGACGGTCTGGTCGCGTAGATGCGCCAGGTAGCTGTCGGGCAGCCCGCCCCAGACCCCTGTCGTATCGGGGCCGGCGTGGCTATGATCGGAGCCAACGATGACGTGCGAGCGCGGGATGGCGCCGCCGGTCGCCTCCTCGACCGCGCGGGCGACGTCGAGGAGCCCGTAGGGGCCGTTTTTGTAGGCGGCGAAGGTGCCCTGAGTTTCGTTTTGCGCGAAGGCGAGCGTGCCGCTCGGGCTGCTCACGACAAAAGCCCGCACGTAGATCGGCGCCAGCACCCCGGTCGAGAGTCGCTCGGGACCGAGGCCGTAGCCGCCGAGGTAGACCTGGCCGTGGGGTGGCGCGGTTTCTGGTGTTGGCGTGATGTCGCGTCGCGCGGCACCGACCTGCAGGTTTCCTGAGGGACCGTCGGCATTCGAGCAGGCAGCGAGCAGGGCGAGAGAGCCGATCAGTGTGGCAATTGATGAATATGAATGAGTAACCTGTGCTTTACGCATGGCGAAACTCCTGTTGCTGACGATTCTCGCTGGAAAGCCCGATCTGCGTTTTCAGGGTGAGCCGGGTTCACCTCCATGGCTAGGACGAGTCGGCCCTCCTTCGCAAGGCCCCGCCGCAGAGCCTGGCGCAGCGGCAGGCCGCGGCGCCAGACGGGGGATGCGTCGAGCAGGCCGGTCCTGTCGGAGCGGCGACCCGACGCGTCGCGTCCGGTTACACCGCAACCTCGGCAGGGCCTGCGGCGTCGTGAGGGCTGGCCCTCTGCGTTGGACGGCACGAATCTCTCCGGAGATCCGAATCAGCCGGGCCTGCGCCGCCGCAAGGCACCCGTCATATTGCAGCGCCCGCCGCCCTCGGCCATACCGCCGGCATGATTGCCTACGAGACGCTTTCGACCGACCTCGAAGACGGGGTTTTCATCATCACCCTGACCCGCGCCGCCGAGTACAACACCATCACGCCACGCCTGCGGGACGAACTCGCGCAGGCAATTGACGAGGGCGACGCCGAGCGCCGGGCGCACGTCATGCTGCTGCGCGCCGAGGGGCCGGCCTTCTGCGCCGGTTATGGACTGGATTGGTCGACCGCCGCACAGGCGGGCGAGCAGGCTCGCGAAGGCCGGAGCGAGCGGGTCTGGGATTCGGTCGCCGATCTTCGCATGATGGGCCGCTTCGTCGATACCTATATGAAGCTCTGGAAGGCGGCGAAACCCACCATTGCTGCGGTGCAGGGCTGGTGCATCGGCGGCGGCACCGACATGGTGCTTTGTGCCGATATGGTGATTGCCGGCGAGGGCGCGAGCTTCGGCTACCCGCCCTCGCGAGTCTGGGGTACCCCGACCACGGCGATGTGGGTTTATCGCATGGGTCTTGAGCGGGCCAAACGCTATTTGCTGACCGGTGATGAAATCCCGGCCCCGAAGGCAGTCGAGCTCGGTCTCATCCTGGAATGCGTGCCCGACGCCAAGTTGCAAGAGCACGCGCTGGCATTGGCACGTCGCATGGCGATGGTGCCGACCAGCCAGCTCGTGATGCTGAAATTATTGTGTAACCAGACCGCCGAACATATGGGGCTGGGCTCGACCCGCCTGCTCGGGACGCTTTTTGACGGTATCGCCCGCCATACCCAGGAGGGATTGGATTTCGTCGAGCGCGCACAGGAACTGGGCTTCCGGGGTGCGGTACGCGAGCGGGATGATCCCTTCGGCGACTATGGCAGCGGCCCGCGCGGCGGCAGCGCGCGCCAGAAAAAGGGCGGAGGAGCCGGAACATGAGTGTCGTCCGGATCGAAAAACCTCGTCCGCATACCAGTGTCATCGTGCTCAATCGCCCGGAGCGCATGAACTCGATGGCTTTCGGCCTGGTCGAACCCTTGCATGACGCCATCACGCAGGTCGCCGCCGACAACGAGACCTGGTGCGTGATTCTCACCGGCAGCGGGCGCGGGTTTTGCGCCGGAGCCGATACCCGCGACCTCGAACCCCCGTCCAATATCGACGGACTGACGCTGACCCGCATCGCCACCCGCTCGATGAGCATCTTGGCCGACCTCGTACCGGCCCTGCAGCGCATGCCGCAGCCGGTGATCTGTGCCGTCAACGGGGCCGCTATCGGCGGTGGCTTCTGTCTCAGCCTCGGCGCCGACATCCGGATCGCAGGCGAATCGGCCTACTTCCGGGCCGCCGGAATCAACAATGGCTTGACCGCAGTGGAACTCGGCCTGAGTTTTCTCCTGCCGCGCGCCATCGGTTCGTCGCGGGCCTTCGAGATCCTGCTCTCGGGGCGCGACATTTCAGCTGCCGAAGCCGCAGCGATCGGTCTGGTTTCACGCACCGTGCCCGATGAAAAGCTGCTCGACGCGGCGCTGGAAATGGCAGAGCAGATCAACGGCTGGAGCACGCAGGGCACGCAACTCACCAAGCGTCTGATGTGGGCGGGCCTGGAGGCGGGCAGCTTGCGGGCCGCGATCGAGATGGAGAGCCACACGCAACTCTTCGTGCGCCTCACGACGAAGAATTTCGAGGAAGCGCACGCCGCCCGCCGCGAGGGCCGCAAGCCGGAGTTCAAGGACTGACGCCCTCCGCGCGCGGCAAGACAAGGGGGCTATTGCCGACGCTTGGGGCGGCGGGAATGATGATCGGAAGGACCAGCGGTGCCGTGCCGCAACGGGAGAGCTTTTCGACGCCAATCTGCTCAAGCTCGATCCGCAGCAGATAGTCCCCCGGCTGTTTTGGCAACCGGAGGAGCGAGTCGACGGTGACGCTCTTCCCCGGCATCACGTCGTTCAAGAAGGGCGCAAACGGTGCGCGACAAGGTGGGTTGGTCTTCGCGCCGATGCAGGCCATCAGGCGGACCAGATGCTGCGAGAGCATCCCAGCAGCCGGCCAGGGAGATGACCCCATATTTCTAATCTTGAGATGAACGACCAGTGGATTGCCGGCCTTGAATTTTTTCGGCAGGGCCTTCGTCAGCAGGATTTGACCGCGACAGGAGCCCACGATCGGCGAACGCAGCAAGCCATCGGCGGTGTGGTCGCGTGCGTAGAGCGGTGATGCCGCAGCCGCTACTCCACGGGGTTTGACGCGGAGGATGAGATCAGAGCCAAGCTCTGCGGCGACCTCGTAGACGTCGGCCACCGGCCTCTCTTCCCACCGCTGTCGAGCCTCCTTCGTCAATTGGTCGAGATGCACCAGAATCCAGCCGATATCGGTTTTTGCCAGTAATCGCTCCAATGCCGCCGGATCGGGCAGCTCGCGCGACCATTGCAAGAGCTGCGGCGCGATCGGAGGCACATAGGCGCTGTAGCCGCCGAGCAGCGGCAACCAATGACGGGTGCTTTGCAGCATCCGGGCGGCCGAGGCTGCGAATGCAAAGCCCGGCAGTGCCGGAACCTCAAACAGCGGTCGCCCATCGGCGTGATCGCGGAGCCATTGTGTTGAGGCGAGACTTGCCGCACCGATCAAGCGTCCATGGAGCGCGAGTTCGGGTCCGGGCTGTTGGAGAAAAAGACCAAGCGCACCGACACCCAGCGCGCCGGCCCAGGCCATGCGGTGCCCCAATCTGGCCAGGAACAATTCGCTACCAAGTCCGGCAAGCAATGCAATACCAAGATAGGCGATGACGAGCATGCGAAGCGGCAGTCGTATCGCATCGAAACCAGGGACGATCTGCTGCAGCAGAACGAAGGGGGCGGGTAGCGTCTGGCCGAAGACCTGAAGAGGTGCGGGCCCCCGGGCGACGAACCAGCCGAGCGCGAGCAGCGCCATGCCGCAGAGCGCGCCGGTTCGCATGCGGGGACGAAGAGCCGTGAGCAGTCCGAGCAGGGCCATGCCCAACAGAAGACGCGAGGTGCCCCAATGCTGCAGGGCTCCCCAGGCCGTCACAAGGGCAAGCGTTGGAATAAGTCCAACCTGCCCGGTGCTGTCGCCAGCCAGGTCATCGTATTGGGGGATCAAGCCAATCTCGCGAAGGTAGAGGTAGGGCCGGGCCGCCAGCAGGAAGGGCAGGGCGCCAACCACCAGCGCCAGGCCGAGCCATAAAAGCTGACGCGCAGCGAGCCGCCGACGCCAGCGCAGCAGCAGCCAGGGCAATGCGGCGGCCCAACTCAGCACCAGCGCGTAGGCGAGATAAAAAGAGGTCAGCAATTGAATGCCGACCGACACGGCCACGCCCAGCGCGTCGCGGCGGCGGCCGGAGGCCAGGAGTCGATCGCAATAATAAAGCGAGAGCGGAATCCATTGAACGGCGAGCAGGTGGAAATGCCCGAGAGTTCTGAGCCGTGCTGGGATGAAGCCAAAGGCCATGCCGCTGACGAAGGCGGCCGGTCCGCCGACGAAGCGACGGGCGAAGAGAAAAGCAAAGAAGGCCGACGACCATTGCGCGAACACGACGACAGCGTTGGCGGAGAGAAGCGGGTTTTCGCTGATTGCGTAGACCGGAAAGAAAACCACCTGGTGGCCGAGGAAATGTTCCGAGAAGGCCAGCGCCAGGGGGGCTGGGTGGAAGATATTGGCGTCGAAGAGGTGCAGCGGCTGGGTCATCAGCGCGTGGCTGCCCCAGGCCAGGCCCCAGAGGATCAGGTCGATATCGGCGGTGGAGCCGCGGTCACTTCCGGCCGGGTAGAGAAGCTGGCTTGAGAGGCCCGTCGGCAGTGGCCAGAGCCACCACGCCGTCAAGATTGCGTAGACAAGCGCGGCGAACCAGGCCTCGCGTCGCCGTGAGCCGTCGCAATCGGCCACCACTGCGGAACGAGACAGCCGTTCGAAACGGCTGGGGCGCTGCGCCCGGGGTGTGTCGGTGCAAGCGGCCGCCACCGGGGAGGCCGGAGCGGCAACGCTCCGGCCTCCTGCCACCCCCTCCTCGGCAAAGGAGTCGACGGGTCGAGGTCTCTTTTCAGCCGTCGTAGTACATCGCGAATTCGTAGGGATGCGGGCGCAAGCGCATCGGCGCGATCTCGTTCGAACGCTTGTAGTCGATCCAGGTCTCGATGACGTCGTCGGTGAAGACGTCTCCGGCGAGCAGGAACTCGTGGTCCTTCTCGAGGTTCCGGAGCGCATCGTCGAGCGAACCCGGCATCGAGGGCACGTCCTTCAACTCCTCGGGCGTCAAGGCGTAGATGTCCTTGTCGAGCGGGAGCTTCGGATCGATTTTCTTCTGGATGCCGTCAAGGCCAGCCATCAGCATCGCCGAGAACGCGATGTAGCCGTTCGCCATCGGATCGGGGAAACGCACCTCGATGCGCTTGGCCTTGGGCGAGGGCGAGTACATCGGGATGCGCACTGCCGCCGAGCGGTTGCGCGACGAGTAGGCCAGGTTCACAGGTGCTTCGAAGCCCGGCACCAGCCGGCGATACGAGTTGACGGTCGGGTTGGTGAAGGCCGCCAGCGCCGGTGCGTGCTTCAGGATGCCGCCGATATAGTGCATCGCCATTTCCGACATGCCGCCGTAACCGTCACCAGCGAACAGGGGCTTGCCGGCCTTCCAGATCGATTGGTGGACGTGCATGCCGGTGCCGTTGTCGCCAAAGAGCGGCTTGGGCATGAAGGTGGCCGACATGCCGTGCCGACGGGCCACATTCTTGACAATGTATTTGTACCATTGCAGCCAGTCGGCCATCTGCACCAGCGGCGCGAAGCGCATATCGATTTCGCATTGGCCGGCGGTCGCGACCTCGTGGTGGTGCTTCTCGACGATGATGTTGACCTGCTCCATCGTGCGGCACATCTCGGTGCGGATGTCCTGCAGGGTGTCGGTCGGCGCAACCGGGAAGTAGCCTTCCTTGTTGCGGATCTTGTAGCCGAGGTTGCCGTCGATTTCGTCGCGGCCGGTGTTCCAGCGGGCTTCGCGCGAATCGATGAAGAAGAAGCTGTGCTGCTGATCGGTGTCGTAGCGAATATCGTTGAAGACGAAGAACTCGGGCTCGGGCCCGAAGTAGGCGATGTCGCCAATGCCCGAGGACCGGAGATAGGCCTCGGCCTTCTTGGCGATGTTGCGCGGGTCGCGCGAGTAGGTTTCTTTGGTGATCGGGTCCATGATGTCGCCAAGCAGCGAAACCGTGGGCTCCTCCGTGAAGGGGTCCATGGTGACGGTGGTGGCGTCGGGGACGACCAGCATGTCGGAGGCATGAATGGGCTGCCAGCCGCGGATCGAACTGCCGTCGAAGCCGCTGCCCTCTTCGAAGAGATCCTCGGTGTACTCACCCATCGGGATCGAGAAATGCTGCCAGGTGCCCAGAAAATCCATGAATTTAATGTCGCACATGACTGCGTTGTGCTTTTTCGCGTAAGCGACGGCTTCTTTCGGCGTCATCGGGTCGTTTTCCTTCTGCCTTTGAGGTTGAGACCGCCACGCCCTACGCAGCGGCTTGGGATCGGGGTCGACCTTCCTGGCCGGCCCCGATCAGATTGAACGATTTTTTCCTGCGGCCTGGTCAGATCGCGTCGCTGCCGCGCTCGCCGGTACGAATGCGGACCACCTCGTCGATTGGCAAGACAAAAATCTTGCCGTCGCCGATGCGTCCGGTTTTGGCGGCCTTTTCGATGGCTTCGACCACCGCCGAGACGCTTTCGTCGGCCACGATGATCTCGAGTTTCACCTTGGGCAGAAAATCGACGACGTATTCAGCGCCACGGTAAAGTTCGGTATGGCCCTTCTGGCGACCGAATCCCTTGACCTCGGTGACGGTCAGACCTTGTGTGCCAATGGCGCCGAGGGCTTCTTTGACTTCGTCCAGCTTGAACGGCTTGATGATGGCTTCGACTTTTTTCATGCTGCCTCCCCGCCGGCGAACCAGCGGTCCCTATCAGTTTCTTTTGCCGCGGCAAGCTCAGAGGCGAGCCGCAGTCGTTGGTCCGGGCCTCAATCGACCAAGGACCCCGTCACATACGCCCGCTCGCTGTGTTCGCTGAGGTCGAGGCCGGTCTGTTCTCCGTCCTCAGTGACCCGCAGGCCGACCAAAGCGTCCACGATTTTGAGCAGGATGAAAGACCCGATCCCGCAGAACGCCATGGTCGCGAGCACCGCTTCCAGCTGGATCCAGAGCTGGCCCGGGTTGCCGGCAAAAAGCCCGTCCCGACCAGCCGCATTCATCGCCGTCGAGGCGAAGAGGCCGGTGGCCAAGGCCCCCCAAGTGCCGCCGACGCCGTGGATTCCGACCACGTCGAGGGCATCATCGGCACCGAACTTCTCTTTGAGCCGGATGCCGTAGAAGCAAAATACACCCGCGCCGCCCCCGATCAGCAGGGCCGAGAGCGGGCTGACGAAGCCGGCCGCCGGGGTGATGGCGACCAACCCAGCCACAACCCCCGAGGCCACGCCCAGCACCGTGGGCTTGCCGCGCGTCAGCCATTCGACGGCCATCCAACTCAAGGCTGCCGCTGCGGCCGCGGTATTGGTGGTGACGAAGGCGAGGACGGCCGTGCTGTCGGCCGCCAGAGCGCTGCCGGCATTGAAGCCGAACCAGCCGAACCAAAGCAGGGCGGCGCCGACCACGGTGAAGGGCAGGTTATGCGGGGGCAGGGGCTCGCCGCGACGCTTGCCGATCAAAAGGGCTGCGACCAGAGCCG
>VFKT01000104.1 GCA_009885395.1 Deltaproteobacteria bacterium
GCGCTGCATCGCCCGCACGCCGCAGCACCCGCGAGAGCGCTGCATCGCCCGCACGCCGCAGCACCCCGCGAGAGCGCTGCATCGCCCACGCCGACACCATGGTAGGCCGGGTATCGTCAACCCCATGCACGCACCCTCGCCCACCGACCTCGTCGATCTCGAGCGTTATCCCCTGCTCGACCTGACTTCGCCTGTCCGATCCGAACTGCTGGCGACGCTGCGCCGCCAACTCGAGGAGCGTGGCGCGGCAATTTTGCCCGGCTTTCTCCGCCCTCAAACCTGCATTCACATCAATCGGGAAATCGATCGCCTGCTGCCGGGCGCCTTTCGTGAAGACGTCTGGGGCACGGCCTATCTTGGCCTCCCGGAAGAGGCCTATGCCGAAGGCCATCCGCGCCGAACGACGGTGCGCAGCGTCACCTGGGTCATCGCGTACGATCTGATCCCCCGCACCGCTGCGGCGCGCGCCCTTTACGAATGGGAGCCGCTGCTCGGCTTTGTCGCCGAGGTGCTCGGGCGCGAACGCATCTACCGCTACGCCGATCCGATGGGTGGCCTGAATCTCACGTCCATGATCGAGGGCGACGTGCAGGGCTGGCATTACGACGCCGCTGAATTCGTGGTCTCGATCGGCCTCCAAAGTGGCGATGCCGGCGGCGAGTTTGAATGCGCGCCCTTCCTGCGCCGCGATGGCGACGAACACTACGACGAAGTCGCGCGCATCATTGCCGATCTGGGGAGCGACCGGGTCGGCGTCTTCCCGATCGTGCCCGGCACGATGATGATCTTCGAGGGGCGCGACTCGCTGCACCGGGTCTCGCCGATTCAGGGCAAGACGGAACGCCGAATCATGCTGCTCGGTTACGATACGAGCCCAGGCACGCAGGGTTCGGATCTCCTGAAATTGATTCGCTACGGACGCACGGAGAGCCGCGAGCCGCCGCTCGATTAAAATCTTCGCTTACCCGACAGCGCCGGCAGCCCGAGAGGACACACCCATGGTTACACAGGTCGGAGAGAGCTTTGTCGGCGAGGGCGCCAACGCCGCCCATCTGAACACCGTGCTCGGCACCAAAGGTGGGCCGGTCGAAACCGCATGGGTGACTTCGCTGGCCACGCCAACGCCGGGATTGGTGCGCTTCGTGACGGTGTTGCAGCCCGGCTTGCCGGTGAAACCGATGACGCTCTTCGTACCCAAATCTGCGATCGAAGGCGAGACCCATGCCCGCATGACCTGGGGGCCGGCACAGGCCGGCGTCGCCGCGGGGGTCGCCACGGCGGTTGCGCGTGGGATCGTTGCCCCGTGGGACGAGGATAGTAAGCGCCTGATCGCCAGGGGTGGCGAACCAAGTTCGCAGGCCGCGATGTTTCGCAAGATGCTGGTGGATGATCTGCTCCTGATCGCCGCGGTCTGGGTGGATCCGGCGGCCGACGACGCGGACGCGGTTTTCGCGAACAACCGCGATGCCACGCTCGGGGCGCTTGAGGCCGGAGCGCGTCAATTGCCGTCGCTGGAAGAGGTGCTGGCGGCGCGTGAGAAGCCGTTCAACCCGTTCTACCCGGGGCCGGGTCCGGGGCTCTGATCCACAAATTTCAACCGAGTCCTTCAGGAAAGCGCGGCGACCAGCGATCGTAGGCGGGAATCTCTGGCGCACTCTCAAGGCGAATACTTCGGCAGATGCATCAGCCGAGCGGCCGCAGCGCCCAGGAAAAGTGCGGCGACCATCCAGCGTGGGCGGGAATCTCTGGCGCACTCTCAAGGCGAATACTTTGGCGACTGCATCAGCCGAGCGGCCGCAGCGCCCAGGAAAACCGGTGTACCCCGCCGAGGACGCGGTACTCTGGCAGCGTATCGGGGCCACACGCACCCGTACCGACGCCGCGCATCGCCGCATCAACATGAAGATGCACTTCGGCGCGCGCGGACAACTCGCCGCCGTGTCGTGCCGTCGTCAGGTCGCTCGAAGAATAATGCAGTGCTGAAAACGAGAAGGGCCGCGCCGCCGTGACCGCAAGCCCACGCCCGCGCTGATCCCCCAGCCGCAGCCAGCGGGTATCGGCGTGGCTGCCCTGTTCCTGCGGAACCAGATAGTTGCCCCGCTGCGCCGTGACCGAGCTGCGCCAGAGCCCAAGCGCCGCCCCGGTTCGCCGATCGCAGTAGCTCTCGTGCGGACCGCGGCCATACCACTCGATCTGCTCAAGACCCGGCGCCACTACCAGGGCCATGCCAAGGCGCGGCAGATCGTTGATTTCGGTGGGGATGTCGACGCGCTCGTCGAAGTGCAGCCAGCCCCGCGGATCAAACGAGATGCGCTGCTCGTGGCGAATTCGATTCGCCACGCCCTCGGCTTCGATTTCACGCCGCAAAACGATCCGCAGTCGGTCCTCGTGCGCCGTCCGGCCGCCCTCTCGCCCGGATGCCACCTCGGCCCCGGCCTGCACGAGCTTGAGCCTATCAAGCCCATATTTTAGCCAGCGCTGACGGACGCCGACCAGCTCGCTCATCCACCCTTGCTTGACGCCATCGTTATCGGTCGGGGCTCGCCACAGAGAGAGCGTCGGACCCGATAAGACCAGCGGCTTGTCGCCGAGCATCACCGCCTTGAGTCGGGCTTCCTCAAGATCAAAGCTCACGCGTGCCAGACCAAAGCCGATCTCGCAGGAACCGGCGTTCTGTTTCAGGATCCGGACGGCGGGCGGCTCGAAAACGGCCGCCGAAGCCGGGGCTCGGCCGCGCACCGCGCCGCGTGCAACTCCTCGCACGGGCAGCCGTCCCTCAGGGGAGTCTTGCCCAAGCCTCGCATCTGAACCGAAGGAAAAACCTTGAGCAAGCATTGTATCTGAACCGAGAGCGCGCCCAAGCCTCGCCGATAAGCCCCGATCGCCACCTTTGGCGGCATTTCCCTTGACCGAATCTCCCGACGGCAGCACGATCTGTTCCCAGCCGATCTCGAAGCCGCGCGGCGCAAACCTCGACTCCCGGCGCGTCACAAATCGAATCGTCAACAAACATTCGACGCCGGCCTCGATCTTCTGTGGCCACCGCACGGGTAGGCTCACCACAGCTTCCTCTCCCGGGCCGATCGACGGCAGCCGAAGCGGCCCGCGCTGCACGACCCGACCATCCAGCGCAACTTCGAAACGCGCCGACACGCCACTCAAATCGATGAAATCGTGGCGGTTGCGGACGCGAATGAGGCCGCGCGCCAGATCGGCCGGCCGTGCCCGCACCGCAAGGGGCTGGCCGATTTTCTTATGCTCGAAGCAAGCCGGGCGTGGCTCACGTTCCGACGAGACCATGCCGTTGCCGCAGAAGCTCGAGTCATTGGGCTCATCACCGAAGTGGCCGCCGAAGCCGAGGAAGCGGCGCCCCTGTTCATCGCGGGTCCACAGCCCCTGGTCAATCCAATCCCAAATGAAGCCGCCCTGCAGGCCGGGGTGCTTCTCGATCGCCTGCCAATAATCGGCGAGGCTGCCGTTGGAGTTGCCCATGGCGTGGGAATACTCGCAAAGGATCAACGGACGGAGATCCTGCGAGGTCTTTGCCCACGCCACGATCTCGTCGATCGACGAATACATGGGGCAGATCAGATCGGTCGCTTCACGCGGGGCGGTCATGCTGCCCGCAGCGGCCGCTGAGCCAAAGGGCGGACGTTCAATCGCCCCCTCGTAATGCACGATGCGCGACGGATCGTAGCGGCGGATCCAGCCGGCCGCCGCCGCATGACCTGCGCCATAGCCCGATTCATTGCCAAGCGACCAACCGATCACGCAGGCGTGGTTCTTGTCGCGGCGGACCAGGCGCGAGCAGCGTTCCAGAATTGCGCCATGAAAACGCGGGTCGTGGCAGAGGCTCGCCTGCCTGGCATGCGACTCGATATTGGCCTCGTCGATCACATAGAGGCCGAATTCGTCGCAGAGATCGAGGAAGGCCGGGTCGTTGGGGTAATGGGCAGTACGGACGGCGTTGAAATGGAATTGCTTCATCAGTTCCACGTCGCGCCGCAACTCATCGACCGACAAGACCTTGCCGTGCTCGGGATGGTGGTCGTGTCGATTGACGCCGCGGATCAGGACGGGGCGGCCGTTGATCAGAAGTTCGCGATGACCCAACTCGACGCGGCGGAAGCCGATCGGCTGCGTGACCACCTCGACCATGCGCCCCTCTGCGTCGATCAAGGATACGACCACCCGATATAGACTCGGCGTTTCACTCGACCAGCGCTCCACGCGAGGCAAGCGGGTGGCGACGCGAGCGATGGGCCCGTGAAAACTCATCGAACCGAGGAACTCGACCAAGGGCTCGCCGTGCTCAAAGACCGCCACTTCCCCCCGCAAGGGCTTGCCCAGCCGGCGGCCGCGCGGATCCTCGAGGCGGACCTCGATCGACCAGCCTTTCTCGAACCCGGCTGTCGAGCCGATTTCACAGGCGAGAGCCAGCGTGCCGGTCTCGAGATCGTCTTCGAGGCCTGCGTCGACACGCACATCGGCCAACCAGGTCGGTTCAGTAGAATAGAGAAAAACGCTGCGATGGAGACCCGCGTTGAACCAATGGTCCTGATCCTCCAGCCAGGTGCCGTCGGACCAACGCACCACCACCAACGCGAGCTGGTTACGCCCAACGCGAAGAGCCGCGGTCACGTCGAACTCGGAAGCCAGCCGCGAATCCTTGTGGAACCCGATCGCCTGACCGTTCACCCAGACGAAAAGCGCGCTCTCGGCACCGCCGACGTGCAGCACCACGCGCCGGTTCTTCCAGCTTCGCGGCAGCACGAAGCTGCGGCGGTAGACGCCGGTTGGATTGTCGCGCGGCACCTCGGGAGGGTCGGCCCGAAAGGGCATGACGACGTTGGTATAATGCGGCCGATCGAAACCTTGTCGAGTCCAGCAGCCGGGGACCGTGATCTTTGACCAAGCCGGGCGGTGCAGATAACGAGCCGACCCCAGGCCGGCGCCGACGGCGTCGAGCGGCACCTCTTCGGGGCGCGGGAAAAGTCGGAAATCCCAGCGGCCATCGAGGTCCAGCGCAAAAACAGATTCGCGCGGCGCGGCGCGGCGAGCCGATTCAATATCTGGAAATGGGGTCAACGGACTCCGTGCCGGCAGGCGCCCCATCCCCGTGACATCGGGAGCCACCCAGGGGCGGGGACCGAAGGCCGCCAGAGCACCGGGCTCCTTCCGAATATTTTGCCTGCCAGCCATCGCGCGCGCCCTCCGCCTCCACCTCGCCGGTTTCGGTCGTTAAGCCCGGCAGAGTCGGGGGATCAACCCGCACTCAAGAGCCAAGGGGCATGGGTCGGACCTCCGACCTCGACAGCTTCGGCCGCTCCGGGGCGGCCGTCGGGCCAAAGAGCCGCCGCAGAGGCGCATCCGCCAAGGCGAAGTGCGCGAGGCTGCTGCCGATCTGTGGCCTCGACAGCCGATACCGCGGATTCGCCAAGAGCCGGGCCGGCCCGCTGCCCGACATCTGGCACGCAACACCCCGCTCTGGCAGTTTTGCACTCAGGCCTCCGGCGCACGGCCGGGTAGCATCAGAAAGCAGGATCCCGATGACCAACGCAGAACTCTGGAAGCTTCGCGAAACCGCAGTCCCGCGCGGCGTGTCCAATATGCACAAGACCTTCACCGCGCGGGCGAAGAACGCCGAGCTTTGGGATGTCGAAGGCCGTCGCTACATCGATTTCGCTGCCGGCATCGCCGTGCTCAACACCGGCCACCTCCATCCCGCCGTGCGTGAGGCCGTCGCCAAACAGCTCGATCTCTTCACCCATACCTGCTTCCAGGTGACGCCTTATGAAGTCTATGTAAGACTCTGCGACCGCCTCAACCGACTCGCCCCCGGCCCGACGCCCAAAAAAACTATTTTGCTGACCACCGGCGCTGAAGCAATCGAGAACGCCGTCAAGATCGCCCGCGCCCATACCGGTCGCCCGGGTGTGATCAGTTTCGGCGGTGCTTTCCACGGCCGCACCTTTTTCGCGATGGCGATGACCGGGAAGGTGGCTCCCTACAAAACCGGATTCGGCCCTTTTCCTGGCGATGTGCACCATATGCCCTTCCCGATCGCCTACCACGGCAGCACGGTTGCCGACTCGCTGCGCGCTCTCGACGAACTTTTCCACTCCGATATCGAACCCGGGCAGGTGGCCGCGATCGTGATCGAACCGGTGCAGGGCGAAGGCGGTTTCTACCCCGCACCTCCCGAGCTGCTGCATGCCCTGCGTAAGCTCTGCGATCAGCACGGCATCGTTTTTGTCGTAGACGAAATCCAGACCGGCTTCGGTCGCACCGGAAAAATGTTTGCGATCGAATACGCCGGGATCGAACCCGATATGATGACACTCGCCAAAAGTCTCGGCGGCGGGCTGCCGCTCTCGGCGGTTTGCGGCAAGGCGGAAATCATGGACGCCCCGCCGCCGGGCGGCCTCGGCGGCACCTACGCCGGCTCGCCGCTGGCCTGCGCGGCGGCGCTTGCCGCCATCGACGCGATCGAGAAGGAAGATCTATGCGGGCGGGCCAATGCCATCGGGGCCACGATCCAGAGCCGGCTGCTTGCGTTGCGCGACACCGACGGTCTGCACGCGATCGGCGATGTGCGGGGTCTCGGCGCCATGGTCGCGATGGAATTGGTCGAGGACGGCGATGCCTCCCGGCCCGATGCCAATCTCACCCGGGCGGTGGTGCAGGAAGCGGCACGGCGCGGCCTGATCCTGCTCTCGTGCGGCGTGCGCGGCAACGTGATCCGCTTCCTGGTGCCGCTGACGGCGTCGGATGAAATCGTCGCCGAGGGGCTCGATATCCTAGCCGGCCTGCTCAAGGATCTGAGCCGCAAGAGCTAAAAGCGCGAGAGGACGAGATCGCCGAGCAGGCCGACGATAAAGAACATGCCGAAGCGACGGTTGTACCAGAATGCCGTCGCGACGAACCAAAGCGGCCAGATGCCGGCCGGAAGTTCGGGCGGCGGGCCGTCGGGGCGTGGATTTTTGTAGACCGACCAGACCCGGCCGAGCGAGGGTGCGGCGGCGAAACAGAGCAGGATCGGAAGGCTGAAATAGCCGACAGCCACAAGCCCGAGCACCAGCGCGTACTGGATCAAGAGCATGGCCAGCACGCTGTAGCGCGAGAGTCGCTCGCCGAGGAGCACCGGCAGGGTATGGATCCCCTTGGCGCGATCCATGTCGATCTTGTCGATATGCTTGCCGAAGAGCACGGCCGTCGGCCCAAGCGCGTAAGCCACGCTGGCCCAGGCGACATGACTGCTCCATTCGCCGGTCAGGATATAGTAGGTGCCGCCGACCATCAGCGGTCCCCAGACGGCGAGTACCGCGGGTTCACCGAGACCAATGTATTTCAACGGCCAGGTGTAGAACAGCACAAAAAAGGCTCCGGCGCCGAGCAGCCAAAGCACGCCTTCCCCGCGCCACGCGATCAGGTACGCGCCGATCAGGACCGCCACCAGCCCGGTGATCGCGGCATAGCCAAGCAGCGCCTTCACCGTGAGGAAACCCGCCTGCACGGTCTGCGGGCCATATTGCGTCCGAAAATAATTGCCCTCGTCGACGCCTTTCCAATAATCCGTCAGGTCGTTGACGAGATTGTTGGTCGCATGCGCAAGACAGAGCCCAAGCGTGCAGAATAGGAAGGGCAGCCATTCAAAATGACCGGCCTTGGCCGCGAGCAGGCCGCCAAAAGCCGCCGACATCACGGTCATCACCAGCACCGCGGCCCGCGAAGCGATCAGCCAACGCGAGATGAGATCGAGCCCGTCCCAATCCTCGCGAGAGATTCGGGGCATGACGGTCACGGCCTGGCGCCACATCTGCACGTTCAGCATTGACGGGGCTCTTAGCCGCCGGGCCGGGACTTCGCATGGCGGCGCCCGGAGAGCGCCCATCAGGAGTATGATCTGCAGCTTCGAAATGCCGCCAGACACTGTGGATAGGCGGTCCTGACAACTATTCCGCAAAGATGAGGAAGACCAGCCACGGCGCTCTCCAGATTGAAGTCGCCGGCCTCGCCATTGGTCAAGCCGGCTGGTCGCCAAGAACCTGGCGACGGAGATGTTCGGGGTTCTGCCTCCCGTGCCAGCTGCGCAACACCTGAAGGCCCCCGTCCTTGATGAGACAAAAATATACAGGCCAGAACCGGACATCCTCGCTCGTCAAATCCTCGCGTCGGTGGCCAATTCCCGGTTGGCTCGAAAGTAGGCGACACTCGGCAAGCATGCGGCTGGTCACCTTCTCGGCAACGTCGTCGCCTGCGGCTTCGCTCAAATAGTCGTCAATTGCGTCAAGGTTGTCTTGCGCTCTCCTCGTAAGACGGAATCCACTCATCCTGCCCGGACATGCTTCCATGAGGGGTGTTGTCGCCGCGTACACTGCTTCTTCGCCAACTGCTCGAAGGCTTCCTCGCCCGAGAGCAGTTCGCCCCGATCAGCCTCTTTCACACTCTCGCTGACCAAAGCACTGACGCGCTTCAGAGTCGCCGAGAGGCGCTGCGCCCACTCGTCGGTACTGACTCCGTCCGGTGGGTTTTTATCAAGGTTAGAAAAAAACAAACGATTGGAGACGCCGCTCGATTGCAGTCTCGCGTTTTCGCTGCCGCATCTCACGAAGCGCCGCACGGACGATCCCGCTCGCAGACCCATAGCCCCCCGCGGGCGAGCGTTATGATGATCTGCAGCTTTCAGGTTCCGCCAAGCGGTAGGGGCGCCAACTCTTCCGCGAAGGAGACAAAGACCAGCCTCGGGCAGTTTCCGGATCGAACTCGCCGGGAGATAAGGGTGTGATCGACGAGACGGACACCGGCTGCCGAGTCGATCGTCAAGCGCGCGGCCGACTCTTTTGTACGCAGCAACTCGAACCGGGGTCCAGGTGCCCCCCTGAAGCGCCAAGGATTTCGGTGCCCGAACCGGGGCTCAAGCCTTGGCTGCGGCCCGCTGATTTGGCCCCGGCCCGCCCTGCCTGCTAGCGCCACTCCCCATGACTCCACGCCGCCCGGTCTGGCTCTTCAGCATGGACACCGAACAATTCTCGTCGCCACCCATCACCACGGGCGGGCTCAAGGCTGCTTTTCTTCAATACGGGCAGAGCAGCGCCTCAACCGACATCTCGCTGATGCATTTCCGCTGTGCCGAGCGCATCCCCGAGTGGATGGCGGGCGAGTGGCGGGCGGAAGTGCTGCCAGAGATCCGCGCCGCGCTCGAGGCGGGCCTCGAACCGGTGGTGGGCTTCTCCTGTTACACCTGGAACGTCGCCGAGTTCCTCGACGTGATCCATGCGATGAAAGCCGACTGCCCGGCACTTCGCGTCGTCGTCGGCGGCCCGCATGTGCAATCGTCGGACGATTTTTTGACGGACACAGACGGCATCGATATCGTGGTGCTTGGCGAGGGCGAACACACCCTTCGTGAGTTGCTCGATTGCCCCGGCGAGGACGCCTACCCCGAAATCCCCGGTCTCGCCTGGCGGGCGCGGGCCTCCGGCACGAGGCACCGCAGCGCGCCGCGCGAGCGCGTCCGCGAACTCGATACCCTGCCCTCCGCCCTCGATGTGTTGGATCTCTGCGACGAAGCCGGTGCGCCCCTTTACGAGCGTGCCGCGATCGAAACCTCGCGTGGTTGCCCCTTCAAATGCGCCTTCTGCGAATGGGGTACGGGTGCGATCGGCACCAAGATGTACGAGTTTTCGATTGCCCGCTTCCGCAGCGATTGCGAGCGACTGATCGAGGGCGGGGTGCAGGATATCTGGCTCTGCGACTCGAATTTCGGCGCGCTGAAGGCCGATGTCGACAAGGCC
>VFKT01000386.1 GCA_009885395.1 Deltaproteobacteria bacterium
CGGGGGTTCGAGTCCCTCCTGGCGCATATTGGCGACGGCAACTCCTCGCTGGTGTGAGCCCCTTCCGGACGGCTACGCTTCAGCTTCGTCGTGAATGTTCTTTTCATCACCCTCGACCAGTTCCGGGCCGATTGCCTCTCGATTGCCGGGCACCCGCTCGTGCGGACGCCGCATCTCGATGCCTTGGCACGCGAGGGGGTTCGCTTTGCCCGCCATTACAGCCAGGCGGCACCGTGCGCGCCCGGGCGGGCTTCTCTTTATACTGGTCTTTACGCAATGAACCACCGGGTTGTCGCCAACGGTACGCCGCTTGACGATCGCTTCGACAACCTGGCCCGCGTCGCGGCGCGCGGCGGCTATCTGCCGACGCTTTTTGGCTATACCGACCAGAGTATCGACCCACGCCAAGCGCATGGGCCGAACGACCCGCGCCTCAAGACCTACGAAGGTGTGCTGCCGGGATTCGATGTCGCGCTGAATCTGCCCGAGGCGGCGGATGCGTGGCGCCACTGGCTCGAGGATTTTGGATACGACGTTGGATCGACCGTGCCTGAACTCTACCTCCGCGAGAGCGATCGGCCCGCCGAGCATGGCATCTCAGCCTTCCTTGCCAACCATTTGATTTCATGGATTGAGAAGCAGACCGGGCCGTGGTTCGCGCACGCGAGCTTCATCCGGCCGCACCCGCCTTATGCGGCTGCGGGCGAATTCTCGCGGGCCTATGACCCCGATGAGGTGCCGCCGTCAATTTCGCCGGGTGAGTCTCTGCACCCCCTGCACCAGGCCGCGCTGGCTGGTTCGGACGCCGCCGCACCACTCGAAGAGATCAAGCAGCGTCGGTTGCGGGCGCAGTATTTCGGGATGGTGAGTGCGGTCGATCACGAACTTGGCCGGATCTGGGAGAGTTTGAAGCGCAAAGGGCAATGGGAAGACACCTTGATCGTCGTCACATCCGACCATGGCGAACAGCTCTGCGACCATGGCTTGATCGAGAAGCTGGCTTTCTTCGAGCAGAGCTACCATGTGCCCTGCATCGTGCGGGATCCGCGCCACGGCATCGCATATGGCACGGTGGTCGAGGCCTTCACCGAGAATGTCGATCTGCTGCCGACGATTTGCGACGCGATCGGGGTGGCCGTGCCACTGCAATGCGATGGCTTGCCGCTGACGCCCTTTCTCGAGGGGCGCAAGCCCGAGTGGTGGCGATCGGCGGCGCATTGGGAATGGGATTGGCGCTATATTTTTATGCGACACGGTCAGTTTTCGTGGCCATGGAATCAAATGCTTGAAAGCCAACACCTGGCGGTCCGACGCGACGAGACTACGGCTTACGTCCAGTTTGGCGATGGTTCCTGGCTCGGCTTTGATCTGGCGACCGATCCTACCTGGCGGACGCCGCAGCATGACCCTTCCGTTCTGCTGGCCAGTGCGCAACAGATGCTGCTTTGGCGGTCCCGCCATGCCGATCGCACCATGACCGGCCTGCTGCTCGACCGGGGGCCGATCGGGCGCTGGCCTGAGTTGCCGACCGATTGGCACGCGCGTCGGCCGGAACAGGGCCGCGACTGAGTCGGGACAGGTCCTGCGCTTGCGGTGCTAGAGCAGCTTGACGATGGCGGAGAACGCCCCGATGGCGGCGATCATCATCCCGCCGAGGCGAAGCGTCATGCGGTGTTCCAGGGCCGAGAGTTGGCCGCTGAAGAGGGCGTTTTGCTCCGAGAAGCGGATTTCGATCCGCTTCTCCTGCTCGCTCAGCCGGATCTCGATGCGCTTCTCCATCTCGACCAGGTGGTGATCGATCTGAGCGAAGCGGGCGTCGACCTGAGCGAAGCGGGCGTCGACCTGAGCGAAGCGGGCGTCGACCTGAGCGAAGCGGACGTCCATTTGAGC
>VFKT01000294.1 GCA_009885395.1 Deltaproteobacteria bacterium
GAGCCGATCGACACCGCACCGATCGCCGCCGGCGAGATGCTGCCGACCATGGCGGTATCGACCAGCCCCATCCCCATCCAGCCGAGTTCGGCAAGCACCACCGGCCAGGCCAGCGTCGCCAAGGCGCGCAACTCGCTGCTTTCGGCAGGTGTCGGGTCGATCTCGTCCGTGGCCATCGGGGTACGCTACAGGAGCAGCGCGCGGCGTCCCCGGCGTTTTTTCGCAGATCGTGGATGTTCCGTCCGGGACCGGCGCTGCCGAGCGGAAATCCGTCCCCCGCTCGGAGGCAAGCGGAGCGCAGCGGCGAATCGGCCCGACCACGGACGGCCGGGCTGCTCCTTGCGGCAGCGGACGCCGACCGGGAACATCCGCCTCGGCAACACCCATGAGTACCGGAACAATCGTCGATCGCCCGCCGCCGCGGCTTCTTTCCCGTCCGGTCGCGGAAATCGCCCGCAGTTTCGTGATCGATCCACGCATCCCGGCGCTGTTGCCGGGCTTTGACGCGCCTTTTTTCCAGGCCGGACTTGCGGGCTATTCGGATGCGGCGATGCGCCTGGTCGCGCGCAGCCTGGGGGCACCTTTCTGCATTACGGAAGCCTTGCTCGACCGCACGCTCGTCCTTGGCGGCAAGGGACGGCGGCGCGAGGATCCTGATCTGCTCGCGGCCGAATGCGGGCTCGGTGATCCGGCAACCAATGCGGTAGCGGGATTGGCGGACCATCCGATCGCTGGCCAGGTCATGGGTTCGACGCCGCCCGAAATGGCTGCCGGCGCCGAGATCCTGGTGCGCATGGGTTATGATGTGATTGATGTCAACCTGGCCTGTCCCGTCAAAAAAATCAGGCGGCGCAGTCGCGGCGGACATTTCATGCGCGAGCCCGAGGCAGCGATTGCGATCTTGAAGGCGGTGCGAGAAGTGGTTCCGGCCGAGATCCCCTGTACCGTCAAGCTACGCCGCGCCTGGGACGATACGCCCGAAATGGCACACGCCTTCGAGCGGCTTTTCGAGGCCACCTACGAGCTGGGCTATGCCTGGGCCACGGTACATTGCCGCACGGTCGAGCAGCGCTATGTCGGGCCTGGGCGCTGGGAGTTCCTGCGCGAATTGGTGCAGCGCCATCCGGATCGGTTGATCTTTGGCTCGGGCGATATCTGGGTCGAGGAGGATATCTGGGCGATGCTCGAGTTCTGCGGCGTGCAGGCGGTGTCGGTGGCGCGCGGCTGCATCGGAAATCCGTGGATCTTCCGCCAGGCGCGCGAACGGATGGCGGGCCTCGAACCGACCCAGCCCGCACTGGCGGAGCAGCGCGATGTCCTCTTGACCCATTTCGAACTTGTGAGGCGCCTGCACGGCGACGCCCGCGCCGCCACATCAATGAGAAAATTTGGGATCCGCTTCGCCGCACATCATCCCGATGCGGCCGCGGTAAGAGCTGAGTTCATCGGCTGCTCCTCGCCGGACGATTGGCACGCCGTGATCGAGCGCCGCTATGTCAGGGGCGCACACCAAGGGTCGCCATCTGTGCGAGAAATTCAGGGGTCCGAAAGGTCTCATTCGCCCGCTGGATTCCCTGCAGCGTGAAGACATCGGGACCGAGTCCAGCCACACTCGCCGGAGAGATCTCACCCACGTGCCGGTAGTCGCCGGCGTCAAACGCGCGGCGGATCTCGGCCACAGAACCATTCAGGTCGCCCATCTTGCCGGTGCCCTGGTAGCCGTAGCCTTCCGTCAGGTTGCTGGTAATGCTTGACTGAAAGCCAAGTCGCCATAGCAGCTTTGTGCTGGCGCTCGCGAGGGCTTCGGGACTCATAGTCAAAATGAAATTTTTCTGCTCTCGGATCCAGCTCTTCACGCACGAGTTTGTCAGGACATATCTGAATTCATCAGAGTGATTGACGGCACTGCCATGCAGCATGCGACCATCGAACATGAGGATCGTGCCGGCTTTTGCCTCGAGGTTGATCGGCCGTGGCAGTTCGCCGTAGAGTCCATTCTGGCCACCCCGGCCGTTGGGGCGATGCGAGCCGGGGATGAAAAGCGTGCCGCCGTTCACCTGGTTCACGTCCTGCAACACATACATCGTATTTACCAGCACCGGCGCTTCGAGTGGGTTGTAGGGGGCGATGAAGGTCTGGTCCTGGTGCATCGGCTGGGGATGACAGCCCGGAAATGAGATGTTCGAGAGCAGGCTGAAGTGGTTCCAGCCGGGGCCGAGGGTTTCGTCGAGCAGTCGCTCGATCAAAGGCCCCGCCTGGACGCTACCCTGGTTGTGTTCCAGGCAGCCTCTGAAATCAGCACCCTTGTTCACGAGGGCCCAGACGTGCTGCTGCGAGGCCACCACGTAGGCGATCCCGAGGTCACGTTCGGCCGCGGCCTGTTCGGCGATGCGGTGTCGCATGCGGCTGCACTGCGCTTGCGAGAGGCCGTCCTCGATCAGACAATAGCCCCATTCGTGCAGATCATGGCGCATCTGGGCGATATCGCGCGTGGCCTCGGGTAGCTCGATGTTTTTCCAGTACGCGTGTTTACGGGCCACCGTGGTGTCGTAGTACCAGCCCTTACCCCACTCGAGTGCCGCGTCGGCCTTGGGTGGGTTGAGCCACATATTGTTCAGGAAGATCGAGACGTAGGGCTCGCCGGACTTCAGGAACTCCCGGTAGGGCCGAAACGCATTGACTGAAGATGCTTCGATGGCGGCCGGGGTGAACTCTTCAGGAATGGACATCAAGACTCCGGTGCAGGGTCAGCCAGGCGGGGTTCGCCTGGCGGTTGTGGGTTCGGCGGAACTTGAGACAACGCAGGGCGTAGATCAAACAGGGAGAAAACCTCTACTTCCTCGACCAGACCAACGTCATGCGCGGCTGAGTCGCGGCTCAACCGGTCAGGCCAAGCATCTGGCGGAGTTGGTTGGCGCGGGCCGGGTCGAGGGTCTTCAGCGCGTCGAGTTGTTCGTAGGCTCCCTTTGGCTGCCCGGCCTGGATCAACGTCATACCGAAATTGAAGCGGGTCTCGGCATCGTTGGGGTCGAAGCGCGTCGCCTGTGCGTAAGCGTCAATAGATTCTTTCCAAAGTTTCTGATGGGCGTATGCGGTGCCCAGGTTGCGCCATAGATCGGCCGAATGTGGGTCGATTTCAAGGCCTTCTTTGAGGGTGATCACGGCGCGGGTATGCTCGCCGAGCGCGTCATAGGCGCCACCGAGACTGCTCCACGCCCGCGCGTAGCCCGGGTCGAGGCGCGTCGCCCGGCGGAGCACCACGATTGCCTTATCGGGTTGGCCGAGCGTCGTATAGGCGACCCCGAGGTTGTTGTAGGCCTGGATGAGTTTGGGGTCGGCCGTGATCGCGCGTTTCCAGGCTTCGACCGCGTCCTCGATCTGATCCGCCCGACGAAGCTGGTTGCCCAGGCCATACCAGGCCGCGGCAAACTCCGGATCGAGGCGTACCGCCCGGGCAAACTCGCGGATGGCCTCCTTCAACTCGCCGCGGTCGGCCATCTGACTGGCCCGTTCGAAATGGTCGAGAGCCTGGTCGGCGTTGAGCTTTTCTTGTTGCAGTTCGGCCTTGTTGGCGCTGCAGCCGGCGAGCGGGCCGAGCGGGCCGAGCAGGCCGAGTATGGCGACAAGGGCGAGGGGGAGGGACAAACGCATTGGCCGATCATCGCCCGCCTGATCCGACCTGTCGAATGGCAGGGCAGCGGCCGACGATGCCGGAGAGCCGAGGCCTGGCCGTCGCCTCGACAGATGGGCCCTAGCGGCCGATACTGATGCTTTGAGCCACGCGCGGGGCCCTTGCGGGTTGTTGTTGTGCGCAGGGCAGGAGAGAAGCTCGATGATGACGAGAGGAGAGGAGGGCGTCGCGCTGCGGGTGGTCCGCCCCGAGGATGGCGCGGGCAAGCCAAAAGCCGGCCGGCATCGCAAGCCCGGGCTGATTCGCCTCCCCGAGGAGCCGCTGGCTCTTCCGGTGCAGGAAATCGCCGACCTGAACAGTCCCGAACTCTTCCTGAACCGCGAAACCACCTGGCTCGCCTTCAATTCGCGCGTCCTGCGCGAGGCCGAGGATTCCCGCGTGCCGCTCCTCGAGCGGGTCAGGTTTCTCGCGATCGCGAGTGCAAACCTCGACGAGTTCTACATGAAGCGTCTCGGCGGGTTGAAGCACCAACTCGCCGCCGGAGTTCGCGAGCCGACGGTCGATGGCCGCACGCCCGCCGAACAGATCGAGGCCTGTCGCCCGCCGATCGCAGTTCTCGATGCCCGACGCTACGACGCTTTCCGCAAGCTGCGACGTGCGCTCCGCCAGGAAGGGATCCGCCTCGCCCACGTCGGGCAGCTTGACGAAGCGCAACGGAGCGGGCTGCGCGAAAACTACCTTACAAAAATTTATCCGCTGGTGACGCCGCAGGCCACCGACCCGGCGCATCCCTTTCCCTTCATCTCGAATCTTTCCCTCAACCTTCTGGTCGCCCTGCGTCTACCGGGCGATGCCTATACCTCGGTGGCGCGGGTCAAGGTTCCGGTTGGTGGCAGCGTCACGCGCTGGATGCAGGTTGGCGACGAGCAGATCTGGGTTGCCCTCGAAGATGTCATGGCCCACAATCTCGATCTGATCTTTCCGGGCATGGAGGTGGTGGCCTGTGATTTTTTCCGCGTGACGCGCAACGCCAACACCGAGCGGGATGAAGAGCAGGCCGACGACCTCCTCGCATTGATCGAGACCGAGCTTCGCGATCGGCGTTTCGCACCCACGGTACGGCTCGAAATCCTGGAAGGCATGTCCGACTCGCGGCGCGGCATGTTGGCTGCTGAATGCGGGCTTGACATTCCGGCAGATGTTGTCGAGGTGCCGCAACGGCTGGCGCTGGCGGGACTCCTGGAGATCGCGGCGATCGATCGTCCCGATCTGAAGGATCCGCCCCATTACCCGGTCGACCCACCCGAACTCATCCGTGATCGAAACTTCTTTCATATCCTGCGCGATGTGGAGTCGGTGCTGGTGCATCATCCGTATGATTCTTTTGCCACGACGGTTGAACGCTTTCTCGCAGAGGCGGCGCACGACCCCAAGGTTCGCGCGATCAAGATGACGCTCTATCGCACATCCGCCGAGACCCGGGTGCTTGAGCATCTGATGGAGGCGGCGCGGCGTGGCAAGCAGGTTGCGGTGGTGGTCGAGCTGAAGGCCCGCTTCGACGAGGGGGCCAATATCGAATGGGCCAGCCGGCTGGAAGAAGTCGGCGTGCATGTGACCTATGGCGTTGTCGGCCTCAAAACGCATTGCAAGGTGATTCTTGCCGTGCGGCAGGACTACGATGGTCTGCGGCGCTATTCCCATATCGGCACCGGCAACTACCATTCGGGGACGGCGCGGGTTTATTCTGATCTTGGTTTATTCACAGCAGATCCGGTGATCGGCGGCGATCTCACCGAGCTCTTCAACTATTTGACGACGGGTTACCGGCCAAAGCGACGCTACCAAAAACTGCTGGTCGCACCGGCTTCGATCAAGAGCGAACTGATCGAGAAGATCGACCGCGAGGGCCGCCACGCAAGGCTGGGTCGGAGCGCACACGTCCAGATCAAAGCGAATGCGCTTGAGGACGCCGACGTTGTGCGGGCGCTTTACCGGGCGTCACAGGCCGGCGTTCCCATCGATCTGATCGTGCGCGATACCTGCCGATTGCGGCCGGGCGTCACTGGGCTCTCCGAGACCATCCGTGTGGTCAGCATCATCGGGCGTTTTCTCGAGCACGCACGGATCTTCTATTTTCTGAACGATGGCGCGCCCGAGTACTTCATTGGCTCGGCCGATATGATGCAGCGCAATCTCGAGAGTCGGGTCGAGGTGCTGGTGCCGGTCGAGGCGGCACAGCACCAACTCCTGCTGCGCAGCCTGCTCGATCTCGATGTCGCCGATCGGCGCAGCGCCTGGGTTCTGCAGCCGGATGGAACCTCGATCCGGATGGAGGATTCCAAGGCCGGCATGGGTTGCCAGCAGGTGCTGATCGAACGTACCGTCCGCCGGGTGAAGGAATCGACCCGCATCAAGGGGCGCAAGACCAAGGGCACGAAGCGCCATCGTGGTGCCTGAAGGTCGGTCATGCTTGCCCCTCTCGTCAAGCCAGAGATAGACGAATACCTCGTGCGCCGGGATCTCGCCGGTCTGCGCGAGGCGCTCTCGGGCTGGGAGACGCCAGAGTTGGCCGATCTGGTTGCGGGGTTGAGCGGCGAGGACCGCGCCCTCGTCTTCCGGATCCTGCCACGGGTCGTTGCGGCGGCAACCTTCGAGTACCTCGAGCCTGAATTGCAACTCGAATTGGTGGCGACACTTGCCCAGGAGCAGGTAATTCGCTTGCTTGACGATATGGCGCCCGACGATCGGACCGCTCTGCTCGAGGAGTTGCCGGCGGCCGTCACGCGCGAGTTGATCGGTCGCCTCTCGGCCGAAGAACGGCGGGTGGCCTCCTGGTTGCTTGGCTACCCGGAGGAGTCGATCGGCCGGCTCATGACGCCGGAGTATGTCCGGATCAAGCAAGATTGGACAGTCGAGCGCACGCTTGAGCACATTCGCCGCTATGGTCGCGATAGCGAGACGCTGAACGTCATCTACGTGGTCGACGATACCGGTCGGCTGATCGACGACATTCGCATCCATGAGCTTTTGTTGGCCCGCACCGACGCCCGCGTCGGCGACCTCTGCGACCGGCGCTACGTCGCGCTCAAGGCCGGTGACGACCAGGAACGCGCGATCGAGGTTTTCCGCGAATACGATCGGGTCGCCTTGCCGGTGACCGATAGCGAGGGCTTCCTGATCGGGATCGTGACTGTCGATGATGTGCTCGACGTGGCCGAGGAAGAGGCCACCGAGGATATTCATAAAATCGGTGGTTCGGAAGCCCTCGACGAGCCCTATCTCGATACGCCTTTCTGGGCTTTGGTGGGGAAGCGTGCCCGCTGGCTGATCGTGCTCTTCGTTGGTGAAATGCTGACGGCCTCGGTGATGACCTGGTTCGAAGCTGACCTGGCGGCGGCGGTTGTGCTGGCACTTTTTCTGCCCTTGATCATCTCGAGTGGCGGTAACACGGGTTCGCAGACCGCTACCTTTGTCATTCGCGCCATGGCACTTGGCGAGATCGAGCTTCGCGATTGGTGGCGGGTCTTTGCCCGCGAAGCCGGCTCGGGGCTCGCCCTTGGGCTGCTGCTCGGCATCATCGGCGTATTTCGTGTCCTCGCCTGGCAGCAGATGTTTGGGACGTATGGCGAACATGCCGACCTCATCGCGTTGGTGATCGGGCTCTCGCTTGTCGGAGTGGTGCTCTGCGGCACACTTTCGGGTTCGATGCTGCCCTTCCTGATGGCCCGTCTTGGTGTCGATCCGGCGGTGTCGTCAACGCCTTTTGTCGCGACTCTGGTCGATGTCCTCGGGATCCTGATTTATTTTGGCCTTGCGTCGTGGTTGCTGGCGGGGACGTTGCTATGAGTTCTGCCCCACCTCGCCCGGCTCAGCCGAGCGCAGACAAACGTGTTTGGCGCGCCTGACCTGGCGCTTCGACGCGGCGCCGCATGGCTTCCGCCTGCGGCCGGGTACGCTCTGACCCGCGCGCTCACGCCGCGACTCGATCGCGGGCGCGAAAGCAACGCGCGTGCGATTGTCGAGCGCAACGCGCTACGGCTTCTTGGCGACGCGGCGAGCAGCCTGTGTGCCGCGCAGGGCTTTGTGGACGCTCTCGCCTGCGACGATCTCGATGCCTTGACGGCGACGCTCTGGCCGCGACGGTTACGGTTGGCGACCACGCGGGTCGAAGGTCTCGAGGCTCTGCCTGCAGGCGGGCCGGCCGTGGTCGCGAGCTTCCATCTTTCGGGTGGCTTTCGGGTCTTTGACGTCCTGAATGCAGCTGGTCGCCGGCCGACTTTTTTGTGGGCCGAGGACCACGCGCCGAACCTCTCAATCTACGGCAACGCGTTGAGGGCGGCACGCCGTCGCCACCTCGAATTGGTGCTGGCTCGGCGCTGGATCATCCCGGGTCCAGGCGCGCGCGACGCGCTGGCGGCCCACCTCGATGCGGCTGGGACGGTGGTGGCTCTGCTGGATGTTGCGCCGAAGCAGCTTGGCCTGCGCGACACGGCTGCCGTGCCTTTTTTTGGTCGCAAGGTCGAGTTCGCTCTTGGTCTGATGCGGCTCGCGGCCGCGCGCGACCTCCCCGTGGTGGCCTACGACGGTCGCCTTGAGGGCGGCCGTCGGGTGCTTCGCTTCCATCCGCCCTTGCGTAGCGCCGACCCTTTGGAGCTTTTGGCTGGCATCGTCGCCCGGCTCGAAGGCGTCGTGCGCGAGAGGCCCTGGGATTGGCAAGGCTGGCTTGATCTCGACCCGCTGATCGGGGCCACTCCGGAACTTTCGGTCGAGCAAGAATCGCAGATCGCTTCGCCATAGGGTTCGCCACGGCCGAGGAGCGCCACGGCCGGGTTTTGGCCTTGCCCACAACCGATCATAGGCGGAGACTTGCCGCCATGGCTGAAGGCGCGACCTTGTCGTTGCGGGGGGCGTCGAGCCCGCCCGCCCATACTCTTCCTCTCGAAGAGCTTGACGGACTTCCCGCGGAAGAGCTGTTGCGCTGGGCGGCCACCGAATTCGGTGGTAAGCTTTGCCTGACCTGCTCCTGGCAGAAGCAATCGTCGGTGTTGGTCCATATGGTTGCGACTCTCGGGATTCCGGTGGCTGTCGTCGAACTCGATACGCAACTCTTCTTCCGGGAGAGCTACGAGGTTCGCGAGCGGTTGGTCGAGCGTTACGGGCTCAAGCTTCTCCGGCCGCCGGTTCCGAGCGTGGCCGAGCAGCATCGCAGCGAGGGGCCGAACCTCTGGGAGCGCGATCCCGATCGTTGTTGTCATCTGCGCAAGGTCGAGCCTCTCATTCAAGCGCTTGAGCCATTTGATGCCTGGATCTCCGGGATTCGACGCGAACAATCGCCAAGCCGTGCCTCGATCGGCAAAGTGCAGTGGTCGGATCGCTATGAGGTCTGGAAACTCCACCCGCTGGCCGATTGGGATGAACGTCGGGTCTGGTCGTATATCGTCGAGAACGATATTCCCTACAATCTGTTGCACGATGTGGGGTATCGCTCGATTGGCTGCATCCCCTGCACCCGTCCGACCGGGACCGGCGAAGAGGAGCGTGCCGGGCGCTGGGCTGGCTCCGATAAACTCGAATGCGGTCTGCACCTCGAGACGGTCGATCGGGAATGAGTTTCGGCTGGGCGCAGGCTCAGCGCAGCAGGAATTCTTCGAGTCGCGCCGCGTAATCGTTCATGTCCGGGATCGTATGCGCCGTGGCGCGGGCACCCTTTGTCAGACGTTCGAGCAGCGTGGGTTCTTCCAGCAGACGGCGCAGCGCCCGGCTCCAGGCGAGCGGATCATCGGCCGGCAGCAACAGGCCGTCGATCCCGTCGCACACAGCTTCAGCCAAGGCGCCCCGATCGGCGCAGAGCACCGGGCGTCCGGCCAGATGGGCCTCGCGTACGGCGATGCCAAAGCTTTCTGGACAGCTGGAGGGTACGGCCACCACATCGGCCGCGGCGAGAAGCCGTGGCAGGGCGCCCTCAGCGAAAGCGCCCTCCGCATGGACGCGGGAGTCGGCAGCGAGCAGCGGCCCGATGCGGCGCTCGAAGGGATGTTCGGGCCAGCGCCGTCCGTGCAGGTGGATTTCGAGCCGGGCATCCGGGAGGAGGGCTGCGGCCTCAAGTAGAATATGTGGCCCCTTATGGGGAAGGACATGCCCGATGAAAACTATTCTAAGTTTGTCGGTCGGCGTCGCCTCCGGGGCGCTCTGCAGCGCCAGCTTCCGGCTGCCGTCGGTGACGTTTGTGTGATTGGTGGCGTCCGTCGCATCGTCTCTGAACTCCGCGCCTTTGCCGCCATGCCCGCTGTTTTTTATCAAGCCGGTGTGGTCGATGCCGAGCGGGATTACCCGGGTGGCGCGGGGCAAGGCGAGGCCGTGCCGGGCAAGTTCGTCGACCACGAAACGCGAGGGTGTGGTGGCGCGC